>CAKUSF010000015.1 GCA_934678915.1 uncultured Bacteroidales bacterium | reverse complement strand
TAGTTCGACCCCGACAACTTCATTCTTAAAAAAAAGAAATCAACGCTCTCTTTTTCGTTCTCGGTACTTGTTGTACTAATCTTTCAATATTGTCAATGAACTTTGCCGTTACTTCCGAAACGGGCTGCAAAGGTAGCACTTTTTTCTTTCCTACCAAACTTTTTTCAAGATTTTTTACAAAAATTCCTCAAAAAAGTAGAGAAAAGGTGGCTGCTAGCCAATTCAAGTATGCGGCAAATAATAAGTTGCCGCAGATTTAGTAAAGATGATGCTGGTTATTTTTTGACGGTTACTAAATAAGTAAGGAAGTAATCTTATTTATACCAAACCACCGGAGAGACCCCCATATTATACACCAACTCTCCGCCTTTTACTATGTCAGAATATTCAATAAAAGGTTGCGCCAGAGGTTTGCCGTTCAAGGTGACGCTCTGGATGTAGCGGTTCTCTTTGCTCAAGCCATGAGCTTTGATCTTGAATGTTCCTCCTGCGACTGCCAAATCTACCTCATCAAAGACCGGTGCACCGAACCAGTAACGAGTGGAGGCAGGTTCGACCTCATAGAATCCGAAAGCGGAAAGGACATACCAAGCGGACATCTGGCCGGCATCCTCGTTGCCACAAAGGCCGTCATCGGCATTCTTATAGAAGTCTGAATATATTCGGTGCGCCAAGTCAGCTGTCTTGTACGGCTCACCGGCCATGGTGTAGAAGTAAATGACGTGGTGGCTAGGCTCGTTGCCGTGGGCGTACTGACCGATTAGTCCGGAGATGTCAGGAGAGGCATACTCACCATCTATCCTTGAATCAGCGTTAAAAAGCGAATCCAGACGTTCAACAAATTTTTCACGCGAGCCGTAAAAATCCACAAGTCCGGAATAGTCATGAGGGGCGAGCCAAGTGTACTGCCAAGCATTTCCTTCGCAGTAATCGTTGTTACGATGTTCAGAGGAATATGGATTAAAAGGGGTCCTCCAACTGCCGTCAGACATACGTCCTCTGGCGAATAAAGTGGTGGAATCCATGTAATTACGATAAGAATGGCTGCGCGTGCGGAAATATTCAGCATCCTCTGGCTTGCCTAGATAGTCGGCTGCGGATGCGGCAGCGGCATCAGCGATGGCGTACTCCATGTCGTAGGCAATCGACTCTAGCATTGTGTCTGAAGGAATATAGCCGTACTTCTGACGATAGTTCAAACCCCGAATTGTGTCCATCACTGTGGTCTTGATGGCCTCCCATGCCAGATCCTTGTCAAAGCCATCGAAACCTTTGACTAGTGCATCAGCAACAGTAATTACTCCCGGATTGCCGACCATGCAGTCGGTCTCGTTGCCCATGAGATGCCAAACAGGAAGACGGCCTTGCTTCTGATAAATTGAGAGCATTGTAGCAATCATGTCATTCTCTCTGTCGGGATGAAGGATAGTCATCAGTGGCATCTGGGCGCGGTAGGTATCCCAAAGGGAGAAGGTGGTATATTCAGTTCTTGGAGCATCCGAATCGCTGAATATGGAAGGGACTATCATTGTGTGGTAAAGCGCTGAGTAAAAGATGGTTCTAGCATCTTGGTCAGAGGTGGTGACATTCACCCTTGAGAGTTCCGAGTTCCATGCCTTACGGGCAGCCTCCACTGTAGCGTCAAAGTCCCAGCCCGGAAGCTCCGCAGACATATTCAAAGCAGCCTTTTCCTCGCTGACCGGAGAGACAGCGACCTTTAACATCACCTGTTCCCCTTCGGTGGTGTGGAAGCCAGCACGGAAATAGTTGATTGAATATTCCTTTTCGTCCACTGAATATTCCTTGACAGTGATTTCATCAATTGAGTCGAATGGCTTCGAAAATTGGGCGCGGAAGTAGATTTTCTGGTCTTTGGCCCAGCCGGTAGAAAACCTGTAACCATCTATGGTGCAGCTATCTACGACATTGAATCTAGTGTCATAAGCTTTGTCCCAGCAGCCTCCGTTCTCCAAGTCGAAGACCACAGCAGAACTGTCTGAGGCAGGGAAAGTGTAGCGGCTGAAGCCGACCCTTGTGGTAGCCGTCATCTCGGCAGTGATCCCGTAGCGGGTGAGCGGAACGCTGTAATAGCCAGGCTTTGCGACCTCTTTAGTTCTGTCAGCATAGGACCACATCCCAGTAGCTTGTGCAGCAGCTATCGCTTCAGGAGAAGCGTCCTTTGGCTCCTCTCCTCTTGAATATCTCACCGCTCCCACCACTGGCATGACCGTGATGTCAAACAGATCTCCGATTCCGGTTCCACTCAGGTGAGTGTGCGAAAAGCCTATCACTGTGGAATCACTGGAATGGTAGCCAGAGCACCAGTCCCAAGACTGAGGGATGCTTGTCGGGCCCAATTGAACCGCTCCGAAAGGCACACTTGCTCCGACAAAGACATGTCCATGTCCACCAGAGCCGATTCTGACGTTGACATATTCCGTAAAATCCGTCTGCTCCTTTGCCTCCGGAGAACATGCCGCAAAGATTCCCAATGCGGCAAAGATTGCTGCTGAAACTTTCATTTGAATTGCTAATAGCTAAGTTTTCAAAAAACAATTGAATTATTTCGCTAATATACCGATTCTTTTTCGCAGACGCAAACATCATCTTCAGATGATTTTGACTATCTTTGTTTGCTAGAAGTCGTTTGTGAGGGAAGCATCATCAAACAAACAACTTCTTAAACTTGAAGGTTATGGGCTTTTTTACATTTCCTGGAGAGCAGGAGCATAGAAAATTCAACTACAAGCCAATCTACTACGACAAAGAGGCAGAAGAACGCCGGCAGATGTTCGGAAAGGTTGACGGGACTTTTGAGAAAGAAAAAGAGAATGGTGAGTACAAACCGGGTTCCTACATCCGGGGTTCTCTCCGTGAGGGGAACTACGCTAGGAGGAACAGTGGCTCTACCAAGGCTCAGAGAATCATCGGGATAGTCGGGCTAATCCTGCTGGCTGTGATTCTAATTTATTTCACGAAATTCTATTCCTTGTTGTAGAATGGAACTCAGGATACTGCCTGGAAACATAGCAAACATGATTGCTGCGGGAGAGGTCGTCCAAAGGCCAGCTTCCGTGGTAAAGGAACTTGTTGAGAATGCGGTGGATGCGGAAGCGTCTCGGATTGATGTTATCATAAAAGATTCGGGGCGCACTCTCATTCAAGTGATTGACAATGGGAAAGGAATGACTCCGGACGATGCAGTGCTCTGTTTTGAAAGGCATGCAACTTCAAAGATTGCCACGGCTGAGGACCTGGAAGACATCACCACTTTCGGTTTCCGAGGAGAAGCATTGGCATCAATCGCGGCTGTGGCCGAGGTGACATTGAAAACTCGTACAGCGGATTCTGAAATCGGATGCCAGGTGGAGTTCGCGGCTTCGGTCCATCACTCCACTTCAGAAGCAGCTGTTAGCAAGGGGACTAACATCGCAGTCCGCAATCTGTTTTACAATGTGCCGGCAAGAAGGAAATTTCTCAAGTCGGACAATGTTGAGTTCAAGCATATTGTTGAAGAGTTCACCAAAGTTGCGTTGACCCGGCCAGAGATAGAGTTCTCTCTCAATCACAACGGGAAAGACATTCTGGTTCTAAAAGCCGCGAAATCATTGAAGTTCAGAATCATGGACTTGCTCGGTTCAGCAGTTGCCGGTGATGTCGTGGATGTCTGCGCTGACACTTCTGTGGTAAGTCTTAGGGGGTTCGTGGGCCGACCGGACACGGCCAAAAAGACCCTCGGAAACCAATTCTTCTTTGTCAATGGGCGCTATTTCCGCAGTCCCTACATGCACAAGGCTGTGATGAAGGCCTACGAGGGGCTGATTGCTGATGGAGCGACTCCGTCCTATTTCATCTACTTGGATGTCGATCCTCACAGCGTTGATGTCAACATAAGTCCTACCAAGTCGGAAGTGAAGTTCGAAGATGATTCGTTCATCTTTCAGGTCATCTACGCGTCTGTTAAAGAGACTCTGGGGAAAAATTCTTTTTCCGGGGGGATTGATTTCTCAAATCCGGAGGCTAATGACATGCCGGTGCTTGGTTCTCATTTTGCTGAGTATCAGCCGGAGGTGATTCCTCAGGTGGAGGTGGACAGTGGGTATAATCCGTTTGAGGAGGTTGCTTCGGCAGGAGATGTTAATTCGACAAGCGATGTCACTTCGACAAGCTCAGTGACCGGAGATTATGGCTCAGTGGCCGGGAAATTTGGCTCTGCAGCTGGGAAATTTGGCTCTGCGGCTGGTGGTTACGGTTCGGTGACTAGAGGTTACGGTTCGGCAGAGGGTTTTGGAAAATATGTTGACAACAGAGAGGACTATGGCAAGCTTTTCGAAGAAAAGACTCTTCCGGTCTCACAGACTATTATCCTTGAAGGGAAGTTCATTGTTTCTCCGGTCAAGGGTGGTCTGATGGTGGTTAACGTGCGAAGAGCACGGGAAAGGATCCTCTACGACAGAGCACTGGCGGCCCTCACAAAGAACAGTCACGTCACACAGGCGAACATGTTCCCTGTGAAAGTCGAAGTCGGTGCCGCCAATAGGACGGTGTTCGACGACAAGGCTGAAATGCTGACTAAGCTTGGATTTGACATCTCTCCATTCGGAACGGACACGATTGTGGTTAACGGGGTTCCGGAAGGGTACTCTTGCGAGGCAGGAAAAATCCAGACCATGGTCTCCGATCTTCTGCTGATCCTTTCCGATGATAGCTCGTCACTTCCTGGAGTGATGGAGTCAGCGATGGCGGAAAAAGTTGCTCTCTTGGGAGCATCGACCTGCAACCCATTGGCGTCTCCACTCGAAGCAAGGCAGCTGTTGGACACGCTGCTCTCCAGCGGAAACGCAGAACTTACCGCAAACGGGAAAAAGATCATAACAGTCATCGAGACAGCAAACATAGAAAAGTTATTTTAAATATTTGAATATCATAGCATGGCATACTACGGCTACGACAACGGACAATCAGGCATAGGCGGTTTTTTCAGCAATATGCCACCTGTGACCAGGAACATCATCCTAATCAACATCGTGATGTTTATCGCTACTTTGATCAACCAGAATTTCATGGTCAGTACCTTCGCGATGTTTTACCCTAAGTCACCGCTCTTCCACATCTGGCAACCGGTCACTTACATGTTCATGCACGGAGGATTCTGGCATCTGTTCTTCAACATGTTCTGTCTTTGGATGTTCGGTTCTGCATTGGAAAGGACGATTGGGTCAAAGAAGTACCTTGTCTTCTACTTCGTGGCTGGGCTGGGAGCTGTCTTGACTCACACACTTGTGGAATATTTCCAGATGGAGGCCATGGCTTCCGCTAATTCCGGAATACTTTCCGCTGGCCAGATCAACCTCCTGCGCACTCCGACTCTTGGCGCGTCAGGAGCAATTTACGGAATCCAGATCGGCTACGCAATGCTCTATCCTAACGATGTCTGGACTTTGATATTCCCACCTATCTCTTTGAAAGCAAAATGGTTCGTGTTGCTTTTCATCGCTATTGAGCTGTTCACGGGTGTGACTGGAACATTGGATGGTGTGGCTCATTTCGCCCATCTGGGTGGCATGTTGTTCGGATTTCTGCTACTTATTTACTGGAAGAAATCCGGGAAACTCTGGCAGAGATGACATGTTAAGTAAGCGGTGAACCGGACATGGGCAGAAACCGACATGAGACTTCTTTCGGAAGCATTCTCGCAAGAATGTTGATGCTTCTGTCGGCATTCCTGCTTCTGCTCAGTTACGCATCCATGGTCGCGAACCCGGCCAAGGCGTGGTACATGACCGTCTTCGGATTGCTGTTCGTTCCCTTCGCTATTCTAAATTTAGTATTTCTCGTTCTGGCAATCAGAAGAGGGTCTAGCTCATTTCTAATCCCATTGTTGGCTCTGATGCCTTCCGTAATATTCATTGGAAGGTATTTCCAGTTCTCCTCAGGTGCGGTGGAAAGAGGGCAGGAGACGGTGAAGATTCTGACTTACAATGTCGGTCATTTCGCTTTGGGGCGTTCTTCAGAATTTAAAGGGGATGGAGGCAGAGCGGTGTGCGCGGATTCTGTCGTGAATTTCATTTTGGCTCAAAATGCCGACATCGTGTGCCTTCAGGAGGTCAATATACCCGGAGAGTTTGACGTGGCAAGGTTCTTCGAAAAACGATTTCCGGACTACCATTTCGGGTATTTCATGTACGTCACGGACAAAGGCAGTTACGGCAATGTGACCTTGAGCAAGTACCCGATCGAGGGCAAGGGGAAACTGACGTTCGAGAAGAGTTCTAATCTGGCGATATTCACTGATTTGAAAGTCGAAGAAGGTACCACAATAAGAGTCTATAATTGTCATTTCGAGAGCTATAATGTGTCTTTGGCCAGGTTAAAGAAATCTGTGGTGGACAAAGATGGAGAGTTGATGTGGGAAACGGAAGAGAAAATGAAGAAGTCCATCAAACGGAGACCGGAGCAGGTGGACAAGGTGATGTCGGACATCGAGGACTGCTCGCTTGAAGCGATTGCTGTCGGGGATTTCAATGACAATCCAATGTCTTATACCTACAATAGGCTCAAAAAAGGGAGGCATGATTCGTTTGTGGAGGCGGGGAAAGGATTCGGGGCGACATATTCATTCCTTTGGCCGTTCATCCGGATTGATTATGTTCTTTATCCATCGCATTTTGAGGCAGTTTCGCATTCCGTGCCACACGTGCCTTACTCCGATCACTACCCCGTCATCGCGGAGATCAATCTGAAGTAGTCACTTCGACAAGCTCAGCAACCGAAAGCTCAGCAACCGAAAAAAATGCTACTGAACAGAATTGATGTCAATGAGGTTGTTGAGGATTGCATAGACGGTGAGACCGGCCACGGTCTTGATGCCCGTCTTGCGGGTGATGTTCTTGCGGTGGGTAATGACAGTGTAGATTGACAGACTGAACTTGTCTGCAATCTCTTTGTTGAGCATCCCTTGAGCCACACAGACCAGAATCTCTTTCTCTCTGGAAGATAGCTCATTACCTTCAACCACAGGATCCTGCTGCCGGGCACCTATGGCCGCATGAAGCTTCTTGACTGCCATCGAAGCACTGTCGAACAAAGAAATAGAACCATCATACTGCCTGACCACGTCATCCGTCACCGTAAGTCCTTCCAAAGCAATCACAGAAGCATCACTGATCTCTGCAAGCAACGCCCTGCCATCTTTCCTGCTCTTGAAATCAAAGACTGACGGGTCAATGATGATGACGTCCGGTGCAAGGCTACGAAGTTTTGCCTCACTGGACTTGGAACAATCAAAAAGATTCTCAAGCACCTTGAACTCACCTTGTTCGGAGAGAATGCTTCCGAGCCCTCTGGCCACGATGTCAGAGGGAATGATCAATGCAACTGTCTTTCTATTTTCCATCACGCTCAAGTCTTCCTACTATCGGGACAAGAATGTTATTCTCCACATAGGTGTGGCGACGAAGGTCATCGTGCAGATGGTAGATAGACAACAGCACCATGATCTTCAAGTCATTGGAGCATTTTGCAGGGAGGTATTTCATCACAATGTTCTTCATGTCCTCCAACTTTTCTTCAACGTTCTCGTGATGTTCCTCGAACTGTTCGATTGAATATTCAGAAGACCTTACGCCATCACGTTGCAAGGCTTCGATGTACGGGAAGACGACCTCTTCCTCGTAGGAAAAATGCTTGTCAAGCTCTCCTTTGTAGTCATTGAAAAATTTCAAGACCACCTTCTTTTGCTTTTCATCGAATGGTGCCACGAGTCTGTCGAACGAGTTCTCAAGGACACGGATAGCCTGCCCCATGTAATAAAGGTGGGAGCTGTGCAAGTAGTCTATGATGTTCCGGATGTTGCCACCGGCCAATTCTTCAGGTGACGGGACATGATCAGGAAATGAATACACATTGCAAATCAGGATGAACGTGTCAGGATCGATTCCACACTTGCGGCAGGCCTCGGACACCGGCAGAGAGGCATAACTGAGATCAAGCCCCATCCTTGAGATGACTTGGAGAAGACTAAAGTCAATGTCAATCAATTCTGACAAAGACATCTTTGTAGTTAATGCGTTTTTCATTTTCATTGTTGGCTCAAATCTTAGCCGAGAATATTCATTTAAAGAAACAGAGCGGTGAGATGGTAGCCGATGAAGGCTGCAATCCATGCGACAACCATTGTGTAGGTACAGACAGCAATGGCCCAGCGCCATTTTCCAGTCTCATTCTTGATGGCCACGAAAGTCGCTATGCAAGGGAAGTACAAGAGGATGAACACCATGTAGGCGACAGCGGCAGGAAGAGACACCGAGCGGGCCAGTGTGCCTTGAAGTTGGGTGTCCGCAGCTAGGGCATCGGTGTCGGAGGCCTCAACCGCCTCAGCAACCTCCGGTTCATCAGAAGCGTACATAACCCCTAAGGTACTAACCACAAGCTCTTTAGCCACAATTCCAGTCAAAAGTCCGATGTCCATTTTCCAACTAAAGCCAAGCGGCTCAAGAGCCGGAGAGACCGCCTTTCCGAGTTGACCGATGTAGGAATGCTCCTGCTGGTACTCTGCGCCTTTATCGGAGCGCGGGAAATAGCCTAGACACCAAATCACAACAGAGCCGATCAGGATTGTGGTCGCCATCTTTTCCAGATACTGTTTGCCTTTCTCCCAAGTGTGGCGCCAGATTGCCTTTCCGGTCGGAACCCTATAAGGCGGCAGCTCCATCACGAATGGAAGGTCATCTTCCTTGATGAAACGGCTGAGCACTACAGCTGACAGAATCGCCATCAGGACTCCGAGGAAGTATATTCCTAAAAGAGCGAGAGCCGAATTGTGAGGGAAGAAGGCTCCGGCAAGCAGAACGAAGATCGGCAGCCTGCCCGCGCAGGACATGAACGGAATGATTGCAATCGTGATAAGGCGGCTTTTACGGCTCTCAATGGCTCTGGTTGCCATGATTGCGGGCACGTTGCAGCCGAAGCCCATCACCATCGGGATGAAAGACTTGCCGTGAAGGCCTATCCTATGCATCAGTTTATCAACGATGAAGGCAGCTCTGGCCATGTAGCCGGAGTCCTCCATTATTGACAGGAAGAAGTAAAGTATCAGAATGTTAGGCAGGAACACAAGGACACTTCCCACTCCGGCAATCACTCCGTCAACGAGAAGGTCCTTGAGCCAACCCTCCTTCATGAAATTCGCAACAAAATCTCCTAACTGACCAACCAACCAATCAATCCAATTCATCGGATAATTGCCAAGGGTGAAAGTGGACTGGAAAATGAGATAGAGCAGGAATATGAAGATGGGAAACGCAGCCCACTTGTTGGTCACAACCGCATCAATCTTGTCAGTGATGGTCTTCTTCGGCTTGGGATCCACATGGTGAGTGTAAGTCTCAGCGAGGGCCCCATGAATGAATGAATATTTTGCATCAACGATGACTGACTCCGGGTTGGAGTGAAGCAGATTCTCTATGCGAGCCGACTCTTCCGAGCATGCTTTGGAGATCTCATCCGCATTGTGAAGAGAACCAATGACTTCCTCAATCTGTTTGTCGTTCTCCAGACACTTGATGGCCAAATAGCGCGTGGAGTACTTTCCACGGATGTCTTGATTCTTTTGGATCAAGGCCTTTATACGGTCGATACTCTTTTCCAGCTCTGGGCCATGGTTGATGTGGATGTGACGGGCAAGTCTCTCATCGTGTTTTTCGTAAATCTTGATGACGGTGTCCAAAAGTTCCGGGATTCCAGTGCCGTCACGACTTACGGTCGGACAAATCGGCATACCCAAAAGGTAGCCAAGTTGCTTGATGTCAAGCTTATCCCCTTTTGCCTGAAGCTCATCGTACATGTTCAGAGCCATCACGACACGAAGATTCATGTCAATGACCTGAGTCGTAAGGTAAAGGTTCCTTTCGATGTTGGAAGCATCGACAACGTTGACAACGACATCGGGAACGTTCTCTATCAAATTCTTGCGGACATAGAGTTCCTCCGGACTATAAGCTGACAAAGAATATGTTCCTGGGAGGTCAACGAGAACGAACTTGTAGCCCTTGTACTCAAAACGGCCTTCCTTCGCATCAACTGTCACACCGCTATAGTTACCGACATGCTCATGGCTGCCGGAGGCGATGTTGAAGAGCGATGTCTTGCCACAATTCGGATTGCCAACCAAAGCAACCCGAATCACATGGTGACGTTCTTTAGCGAGACGTTCCATTTCAAGATTCAGAGCAGCTATCTCATCACAATCATCATCGTAGATCGAAGAAAAATCCTGTTTAGAGTCAACGGAAGCCTTAGCCTCCTCTTCGCTGATGACATCAATAAGCGCAGCCTCTGAACGTCTCAGAGAAACCTTATAGCCAAGTATTTCATACTCAATAGGATCCTTCAAAGGAGCATTGAGCACTACCGTTACCCTTTTTCCGGTGATGAAGCCCATCTCAATGAGCCTTTTCCGAAATCCTCCATGGCCATTCACCTTGGCGATGACGCCAACTTCACCTGTCTTAAGTTCCGATAATACCATTTTTACCCAAATTCGGTACAAAAATATTCATTTTGGAGGATTTACACAATCACTAATAGTTGGTAGCGGTGGAGGATAAATACCTAAATGTCAGTAAAAAGGCTGTTTGTCTTTAGTGCAATTAGTCTAAAGACAAACAGTCAATTTTATGTAAATCAGAATGTTACACAGCACCACCTTGCAATGCTGCGAGCGACTTACTTCATCGTAGGGGCAGTGCAGATTTCAAAGTCATTGGTGGAGTTGTTGGTGTCCACAATCTTTCCGTCCGCGTCACGTTTGCGGAGGACAGACTTTCCGAAACGGTCAGGATCACGGTCAATAGTGGAGACATTGGTGTAGCCGGCATCTACGGTAGCGTTGAATGCAAGGGTGCCAAGTCCCTCGATGACAGCACAGTTAACGGCATCAAGCACCCAGTCGTTAGGGATGATGTACGCACCCTCGATGTCACGTTCAAAATGATAGCCATTAAAGTCCATGACGCGTTGTCCATTCCAAGGGTGTTCTTTCATGAAGGTTTCTGAAGTCAATCCAACAGGAGGCAAAGCGATGGCATAGCTTTCATAGCCTCTGTTGTGCAGGCTTGTGAAACTCCATGAAGACTTGAACCAGTTGACAAGGTTCGGCACATCAGGGTTGTCGGTGTCAGGGTAATCCTCGTTTCCTTCATCGTAGAACTCGAAATTCGTCTTGCTCAAATCGCAGCCCACTCCGTTCTCCGCCTTGAAATTCTGAGCGGAAATAGCAAGCACAACAGATTTGCCTGCCTCAACCGGGACATCGGTTCCATTACCTGGAATCTGATAGAGAGTGTTGACTCCGATTCCGTCAGGCAGCTCAGGATAAGCCCAATAAGCCCCTGTGGAGGACACTTGTGAATTAGTCTCAGAAATTGCGAATATCACTCCGTCGGCATAGAGATTCTCACTGGTAGTGTTGGTGATCTTGATGTACTGGTCTCCATCCATAGAGTCATTGCTGTCGGACTCTGGAATGGTAAAACCGGAGAAGAATATCTCGTCAAGAACAAACTCACCAGGCTCAACATTCCTCCAACTCTGCCTGAATGTGGCATTCTCAAGTTTGATGTCATCAGTTGTAAGCACTGTGGCAGAAAAATCTCTGTACTGTCCAGTCGTGTTGGCATCAAAATGAAGAACAATGTTCTCTGCATCAGAGGAAACCAGACTGAGTCCTTCACCATTCAAAACAATCTTGTAGGTGAAGCCCTTAGGAGCCGGAATGGTGTAGTCCTGGGCATAAGCCCTTACCTTGTAACTCAGTTCAGTCGGATCTTTCGGAGTCTCAGGACGATTCTGAAGAATGGCAAGAGTCTCAACCAGTCCCTCAGCCTCGAACTTAATCTGGGCAGTCCTGACACTAGCATCAGTGTAATTGTTAAGTGTCACGGTGACTTCTGTGTCTCCACTGCCTTCTGTAGGAGAGACAGTGTACCAGTCCGAGCCATCTGTGGTGAGAGTCCAGTCAGTGTTGGTCAGCACTTTCACTGTCTTGCTTCCTCCTTCAGCAGAGAACTCAAGATCTGTCGGGGTTAAAGAAAGAGTCGGTGTCGTCTTTTCGTGTTCACAGGCCACGATCATCGTCGTGGCAAGTAAAATAGCTAGATACTTTTTCATAATACTTTAAATATTAATAAGATATTCCTATTGAAATGGTCAACGCCAGCATTCGAGAGCCTTGTCCGTAAAACATTCCTCCAAGGGTCACACGTGAGAAAACAGCTACGGTTCCACTGATTTCCTTCTGTGCTAGAGCACCAGCATGGCATTGAATGTAGTTGTTTGTCCTGCGCTCAAATTTGTCCAGATAGGCGTCACGAATACGCTCCTCTCCAGTCTGTAGCGTGCAATCATCGTAGAGACAGCCTCCAAACTCAAAACCACCTGTCAAGTCATACAACCACGGACCTCTGATGGTGGAGAAGCCTCCTAAGAGCCGACCGGCCAGAACAGAATACTTCATCCATGAAGATGGGTAACGATACTCCTCGGAAGACTGCAGCCAACGCACCGAGGGCATCAGATGCCAGATTCCATAACGTCTCTCCATACGGAGTACCCCGGAGACCGAAGCATTAAGCATGCTTTGAGAGTACATGTCAAGGGACAGAATGTCATCGTAAATCCCTGATGCTGCGCAATCTATGACATTTTCGTAGCCCGTACGCCTTTCATGTTCCACCTTCGCCTCAACGGCAAAGGAATTAGAGACACGGTAAGAGGCGAAAGAGTTGAGCGATTCAGTTTCCAGCGTGCTCAAAGGGGCATCGTTCTGGTTTGAAAGATGACGCGTGACCCCCAGCAAGCCATAAGAGAGGCCACAGTGGAGTTTCCCTGAGGCACTAGTGCCGACAATCCCGGCCTCAAGGCCGTGGCCTTCATAACGTGTTGCGGCAAAGATTCCTGTACTTCTAAAGCGGTAATAGTCAGTCCCAAGCCCCGTAGAATGAAAGAGTGTGGTGTTGGCTCCGGTGTTGTTCATAAAGGTGACATCCTGACGCTGATGGTATTTCCTGTAGCCAGCATAGCCGATAACACTTCCTTGGGGGAAAACATAACCTAACGAGGCATCGGCCTTGAAGTCGGATGAGATATTCCTAGGTCTTGGATCAAAGCTACGATATTCATGCACAGCCTTATAACCTCCGTACACAGAGTACACTAGCCTGCCCGAACGTTGCATCCAGGCCCCTTGGAAACTATATTGCTCATGTTGAAGGTTCCCTCCGACAGTGTCAATGAGGACATAGGGACGCAAGAGCTCGTAGTCACTGGTCTCGTTAAGGACAACATCATGCTTGACAGCGCGACGATAGCCGACTCTGCCGCTTACCGCAGAATTGCCTTTGAGCCTCAAAAATGACTCTGCATCAAATCTCCCTTGTCTTAAGGCATTGCCTTCTTCGGGAATATAAGCTCCGCTCCCCTCTTCCCTCAAATCAAATGACGCAGCTGCTGAAGAATATGAATAATAAGGTGACAGCAAAGTGGCGACAGGTGTGTAAGCGGAAGAGGTCTTGTTGCCTACAGCCAGATAAGGATCGTTCCACTGCCTTTCCTTAAGGTTGGCTGTTCCTTGCCCTGAAAGGGACAAGGGCGCACTGACAAGGAGGGCACAGGATATGACAGCAAGACTCTTTCTCATAGTTTCAGCAATTCAACAGTAAGTTCCACAGAATCATCCAAGATGTTCACCGAATCGTTCGGGGAGCGATGCTCATAGCATCTTACGCGGCATGTGGAGCCATCAGGCAATGTGGCGGTTCCGTCAAATGCGAAAATGTACACGCCTTTCAGGATCTTCAAGGTACAATTGCCATTCACGAACATAGGGTAGGAATATTCCTCGCCTGTGTTCAGATTACGGAAAAAGTTACCTTTCTGCGAATTGTCCACGCGGATAGACACCAAATTCATGTCTCCGCACACTGCGTTCAGTGTCACGGTGGAATATATCTCGTCAACGCCTCGCCCGCACGAAAGAACGAGCGGGAGCAACAGTGATAGTATGATCAGACCCTTGTTCTTCATATTCTAAAATCAAGTTCCATCCCGAAATACGGAGTCACGCTTCTACGTACCAAAGCGTCGTTCCTGTGGTAGTTTGGAGTAACGTCAAAAATCTTGTTGACATAAAGCGAGCAAGACACTTTGTCGCGGTAGAGCTTCTTCATGACCTTAAGATTCACATTCATCGCAAAAGGAGTTCTCTGGTACTGGTAAAGGGATGATGTGTAGTCTTTTATCAGATGCTTCAGCACAGCGTCACTTGCAGCGAGCTCGGCATCGAAAGGGTGAATGTTCCCCGCCTTGTCCATGTAGGAGTCCGGGTACTTGCTGTCAGGCATTGTCTTGTGTCCGGAGAACCACATGCACTGGAAGGATGTCGAGAAGATCAGGCCCAGACTCGGAATCTGCGTGTCTAGCATGAGGTTCGTGATCAGGGAATCGTAAAAACTACCGTCATTCTTGTCGTAAATACCGATGTACGGGTACGACCTGCCATCGATCATCACATTCGGCCGGTAGTATTCCGGCTGGCTGTTCATATATTCAGTTCTGAACCACGCTCCATTGGCGGTGATTTTCGTGTTCAATGCCTTAATCCTTTTTGAGCCGAACGAAAACTCAATGCCTTCCTTCAAGGTCCTACTGCCGTTTGTTGTGTAACTATAGGCGGTCAGGATGGTGTCGTTCTGATACGGGACCACCGACAGATCCGGTGGCCCGGTCAAAGAGGACTTATCAACCGATGAGGCGTCATATTTCTTGTACGCTACGGACAGATATTCATAGGAATACCTAAAGCCGGAGGTCATGTTTTCCCGGAAATAGTCCATCGAGAACGAGAAGCCGTTCCAATCCGCATTGACTCCGATTTCCCATTTAACATTGCTTGCCGCTCGCAGATTCCAGTTGGTCGGATCCACTTTGTACACAAGCATATTCACTCTTCTGAGATTTTCCTCCACGGGCCAATAGTTGAACTGGGTGATGTCTCCGTAGAGGGGATCCGGGAACAGCATGTCCATGGTAGGGAATTTCGTGTGGCGGCCTATGCCTCCGTAAACACTCGTTTTCAGGTTGTAGCCACCAAGCGGCACCATCGGGAGTGTCAATCTCAGATTTGAACGAGGATCCAAATAAGGCTTCATGTCAACCAAAAACTCCTTCCCGGCTCCTGTCATCATCTCCGCGCGAAGTCCCAATACCCAATCCAAGGAGAAATTCCCGATTTCCTTGCTGAGAGTCTCTTCAGCGTAAGCAGAAAACCTGTGAGTGGCAGGGATTGAATTGTACGGACGTGGCCGGACGCCCATGCTGGTAGAGAAAGGCCTTGAGGTGTCGAATATTGTACCACGACCGTAGTTTTTGTCCATATTCCATTCCGCTCCGACCTGCAACCGGGATATTCCTTTGGCAAAAATCGCGGAAGTGCTTGCAAATCCGTAGAATGGCTGGCCGTCCACCCGAAGAGTGGCATCGTATTTAGCTGGGATTATCAACGCATCGTGTTCTCCCGGCTCTAGAGATGTGGAGACAGGGGTTGACTTTCCCAAGGAGACATGCCTCCAGCGATTGATCTCGTCCTTCTCAAAGGTAATCGATGCATCGCCTTCCCACAAACGGAACAGTCTGTTCTCATCTTGAGACTTGATGCTGAACCGACCGCTAATGGAGAACTTGTTATAAGTGGACTTGTACGTCTCAAGCGGTGTTCCGCCTTCAGCGATGTCCAGATCAACATCCGATTTCTGATTGTCAAAAGAGCCGGTGTAGTCAAGGCTTGCCGAAAATGATTTACGGAAACGCTCATCGCTGATGTCCCTTCCTGCACGTAAACTGGCCGTCAGACGTTTCCAGTTTTGGCGCGTCTGGCGTGGGTCGGAACGAGAATCAAGGTAATTCACACTTGAGTTTAGGGTGAACCGGTCAGACTTGTCTCCCCACTCAAAGCCTTTGCCGAGGTACAAGAGTTTACTCTTCATGTCTGACTTGAACCGGGCGTGCAGATCTTTGCCTCCACGCTTTCTGGTGATGTTAACTAGTCCGCTGGTCAAATCGCCATACTTCACAGAAGCTATTCCACGGACAATGTCCACGTTTTCGATGTCCTCGGTACTGATTTCACGCATGTCGGTGCCGAAATTGACATAACTGCTGCCATAATTGCTGTAAGCTGGGGTGGACTGCAAATTGGCGTCATTGTTCACCGGACGCCCGTCAATCATGAAACGCGTTCCCAAAGCGGAAGTTGCATAGTTGGCGTTGGATAACGCATTGGCAGACCGTAGGTTGATGAGCTGAGGACTTCCGAGTGCTGGATCCTTGGCCATTCCTCCCGGCAGCAGTTCCAACAGATCAGCGAAACTGGAAGGCTGAATATGCGCGATCGCGTCCCTGCCTATCCTTGTGGAGGATGTGACCCCTTTGTTCTCTACCGCTGTGACCGTCACCTCATTCAGAACTTCCGTGTCGGGGACGAGCCTTTGCGAGAGTTCCAAGTCTCCTGACAGGGTAATTTCGCGAGAGATCGCCTTATACCCGACGTAGGAAAACTTCACGGAATATTTTCCTTCGGACAGCCCGTCAATCCGGTACCTGCCGTAATTGTCAGCCACGTCCCACTTTACTGTCTGGCCACCTTTTTCCACAGCCACAACGGCCTCGGACAATGGAGTGCCATCGTTCGCGTCCGTCACTGTTCCCGAAACCGAAAACAGCCTGCCAACAACAATGAGTGCGGATAATAAATACGACATCATAGCCTCTACCTAAAAAACAGCGGCAAATTTAGACAGCCCCGATTTTCGTCACAATACCAAGATTTTGGCATTCAAACGGCCTGCATCCCAATTTATTGGGGTTTTGAATATGCGGACGGACATATTCAGAATGAAAAGATTACTTTTGCCGCCAAAAACCATTGAATATGGAAGATAATGTCATCATTTGCGATCATCTCACCCATTATTACGGTAAACGGTGCATCTACTCGGACCTTAGTTTTACCGTAAAAAAAGGGACAATCACCGGGCTTCTTGGCAAGAACGGAACCGGCAAGACCACCACAATCAACATCCTGATGGGCTACCTGAAGCCTACTTCCGGACGCTGCACCGTGTTCGGAGAAGACGCCTCGAACATCAGCTCTGACACCAGAGCGAGAATCGCCCTGCTGCTTGAAGGTCATATTCAGTACTCATTCATGACCATCGAGCAGATTGAAAAGTTCTACTCAAAATTCTACCCGAAATGGAACAAGAACGCTTACTATGAACTGATGTCAAGGCTGAAAGTGGCACCAGGGCAAAGAATATCCAACATGAGCAACGGGCAGAAATCTCAGGTTGCGCTCGGCCTGATCCTGGCACAGAACGCTGACCTGCTCGTACTGGATGATTTCTCCCTTGGGCTTGATCCTGGCTACAGACGGTTGTTCATCGAATATCTACGTGACTATGCGAAGTCCGAGGAGAAAACAGTCTTCATGACCTCGCACATCATCCAAGACGTTGAGAAACTTGTGGACGACTGCATCATCATGGACTACGGCAAGATCCTGTTCCACGACAAGATCGGAGTGCTCACTGGCAGCCTTGTGAAATACACCTACCAGAATGGAGGTTCCACCAAGATGCCGTCCGCTGATTTCATCCTGCATCCTTCCGAGTACAGAGGCCGGACAGAGTTCTATTCCTTCGCCCCGGAGGACAAGATCCGTTCTGCACTGAAGGCCGAGGGCATTGATGCAGAAACCATGAAAGCCGAAAAAATGAATTTGGAAGATGCCTTCATCGGCCTTACCGGAAAATATTAATACTATGATAAAATCACTGATCTACAAAGAATGGCTCAAGACAGGCTACATACTCGCCTGCCTTGCTCTGCTGCTAGCCGGATTCACCGCATACGATTTTCTTGCACTGTCAAAAAACGCGGAACTTCAAGGCTACGGATTCCTTTGGTCTTACGCTGTAAACAAGAACTCCATTCTGGTCGATAATCTGATTTATCTGCCTGTAATATGCGGCTTGGTGCTGGCGGTGGCTCAGTTCATTCCGGAAAGTTACCGCAAGTGCATCAAACTTACCCTTCATCTGCCTTTGCCGCAAGCAAAGACAATCGCGGTAATGCAGGGCTACGGAATATGCATGTTGACAATTCTGTTCATAGTGCAGGCTGTAGCCTTGTTCATCTTTCTGAACCACTATCTGGTTGTGGACATCGTGTGGAGAATACTCTTCTCTTTCCTCACATGGTACTGTGCTG
Organism: uncultured Bacteroidales bacterium; assembly: GCA_934678915.1. GTDB lineage: Bacteria > Bacteroidota > Bacteroidia > Bacteroidales > UBA932 > Cryptobacteroides. The sequence goes on along the minus strand of CAKUSF010000015.1, from coordinate 9,528 downwards.
GGCTATGCGCGTACATCTGGCTAAGCGCGGTATGTCTTGAACCTAAATGGAAGATGAAGCTGACAGAACTCGTGCTGGCGTTCGCGCTTCTGAGTTCATTCTTCCTCTCACCGCAGTCAATGGCGTACCGCCACGGCATCCTGCCGATGTTCGTGGTCACGACACTTCTCGCAACGCTGCTCATTCACTATAGCGTAAGAAGGTTCAAGGATGGAGTTCAATAAAATATTCAATTTGATTATGAGAAAGTTAGGTAATATTTATTTATCCATTATCGGGGTACTGCTAGCTATTTGGCTGCTCCCACGGCTTTACTATATCATCACAGCGGAATCATATTCAACCCCTTTCACCCTCTACAGCTGCACCATCGGAGACTTTGTCTCTCTGACGGACCGGTCGGGCAAAGACTTTTTGTTCAACGACACACAGGGGCGGGAATATGGAGACAGTGTGCTTCCGTTCTTCTATTACCGGGTTCTAAGCAGCAGGAACAATGTACCTGAGGTCATAAATGGGAAGCAGTTCACAGGAGAAGAAATCGAACGCAACAATATCATTTTCTCAAGCAGCCCAAGGGATGTGAACTCCGAGACTCCCAATGTCTACATGCTATTGGAATCAAACCCACCGCGTTTGGAGCTGGAGGATGCTGAATATGCCTTGGTAACGCGCAAGGATGGATTCAAGGTTGTCGAAATAGCAACCAACAAATGCGCAGAAATGCTTGAGACGGCTTTGAACGCAGCCCTTGACTCAGTCGGGTTCAGGTTCCCAGCCAAGATAGTGTCAGGCAATCCTAGCACTCGAAAAGCCTACGATGAAGGCTACATGCTCACGGATGCTGACGGGAAACTGTACCATCTCAAGCTTGTGGATGGCAAACCGTGGATCGAAAGCATCCGTACCGACAACGGGCTGGACATAAAACATGTTTTCATCACAGAGAATGACAACAAGGCTACCCTAGCCTACATTTTCGACTCAGAAAACAGGTTCTATGTTCTGGACAGCCTGAGAAGGATCATCCGCACTGATGTCGTAGCGGATGTCACGAAGCAGGAAGTTCTCCTTGTTGGAGATGTCCTCAACTACACAATCCGGGTCAGTGACTCTCACGGAGAAGATTTCTGGGCTTTGGAAACCGGTAGTCTAAAGACTTTGAAGACCATGCGTCGGGACTATCCGGAATCGGACAGTTTTGATCTGTCGAAGTACCTCTTCCCCGTCAGACTGGTTCTCAGCTCCTCTCTTGACACAAGCATCAAGCCTCGCTTCATGAGCTTCTGATGATTTGACCCATGCATGGGCTCTAGAATAAGTTTGCCCCTCTCTATTTGCGTAGAGAGGGGCAACTATATTATAATCAACTACCTAGACATAAAAAAGATGAACGGGGTTTACTCTCTCAGCAGACCCCGTTCGCAATTCTAACCTAAAACTTAACCTATGAAAAAACTATTCGTTGCAAAGGTATAGTTTTTTTATAAAACAAGCAAGATTGAAGGAATATTTTTTGTTCCAAACTTCCGTTTTTGTGTCCAAAAAGATTGAAACGCACTTTTAACCCTCTTTTTGCTATTGATTTTTTGCATTTTTAGTTCACTCAGCATCGCCAACTTTGGCATTTTCGGCCTTTGGCAAGCAACTTTCATCAAGTTTTATAGTTTTGATGCGTACATCCATCAAAGGCTTGTCCCTTTGGTCGGTTGCGACCTGAGCAATTCGGTCAATGATGTCAAGCCCCTCGACTGTCTCACCGAAAACAGTATAGGCTCCGTCAAGTTGAGCACATGCTCCTGCATCTTGAACAATGTAAAACTGTGAACCTGAAGATTCTTTCTTAGGATTGGCCACATCGCCTCTGCGAGCGGCTGCCAGGGCTCCCTTCTTGTGAGTATATTCAGGGACAAATTCTGCTGGAATCGTGTAGCCTGGGCCACCTTGGCCGTACTTGGCCACAGCGGCAGCGGAGGTGTCACGAGTCAAAGGATCTCCACCTTGAATCATGAATCCGTTGATGACTCTGTGGAAAAGGAGACTGTCGTAATAGCCTGTCAAAGCCAATTTAGCAAAGTTCTCACGATGCTTTGGCGTCTTGCTGTACAATTTGATTTTGATCGTGCCCAAATTAGTCACGATGTCAAAGACCGGCTCGTCCGGCAATGTTGCGATAATGTCCATGGCTGTTTTTTCTTTTGCGGCCAACTCTGCGGCAGCGATCGAGTCTTGGCGGGCTTTCTCCGTCGCGGCCTCTGCTGCCGCTTCCGCTGCTGCTTTTCTGGCTCCATTGCCACAACCAAAAACAAAAGCGGATGTGGCCAAGCAGAGAATAATGGCAAAAATGTTCTTTCGCATATTCATTAAAAATTAGAACTTGCGGTAATTGTACCCCAAGATGTCAAAAATCTTGAATGATTCTGCCTCCATGGCAGCTTTGAACCGTTCCGGGTTCTTGTTCTCCGGCTTGCACCACTGAACCTCGCTGAGAGCGGTCATTCTTGGGAGAAGCATGTACTCCAAGTGCTCTGGGGTGGCGACATACTCAGTCCAAAGGTTCGCCTGAACACCGAGGATGTGCTTCTGCTGGTTATCGTTCAGACCATCAAGCGGCTCATAGCCATAGACTTTTTCCCATGGCAGGAAACCACCGATGCCGAAAGGCTCCTTATCTTCGTCCTTTGACTGGTAGTAGTCAAAGTAGCAGTAAGTGTTAGGGGTCATGATGACATCAAAGCCCATTGCAGATGCCTTAATTCCACCGTCAGTGCCACGCCATGACATCACGGTCGCACCTTTTGCAAGTTCACCTTCAAGAACCTCATCCCAGCCGATGATCTTGCGGCCATGCTCGTTGAGGAACTTCTGTACGCGCGCTGTGACATAACTCTGAAGGAACTGCTCAGCAGTGTGATGAGCGTCAGCCTTGATGCCCAACTCCTTGATTCTAGCCTGGCAAGCAGGGCACTTTTCCCATTCAGTCTTAGGACACTCGTCACCTCCTATGTGAATGTACTCATAAGGGAAAATGTCCATCAATTCGGTGAACACATCCTCAAGGAATGTGAACATGGCTTCCTTGCCCGGACAAAGAACCTGATCGGAGATGCCCCATCTTGTCCAGACTTCGTAAGGACCGCCAGTACATCCGAGCTCAGGATAGGCGGCCAAAACGCCCATCATGTGTCCTGGAAGATCAATCTCAGGAATCACTTCGATTCCGAGCTTGCTGGCATAAGCTACTATGTCTTTCATCTGTTCCTGAGTGTAGTAGCCACCATAGCGGATGCCATCGTTGCTACCCCAATCCTTCTTGATGACGGTTCCGTTGCGGAAAGCACCGATCTCGGTGAGTTTTGGATACTTCTTGATCTCGACCCTCCAACCCTGATCGTCTGTCAGATGCCAATGGAAGCGGTTCAGCTTGTAGATAGCCATGACATCAAGGTACTTTTTAACCTCATCGACAGAGAAGAAATGCCTTGAGCAGTCAAGGTGCATGCCTCTGTAGCCGAAGCGAGGCTTGTCCTGAATCTTCACGCAAGGGAAATAGAACTTCTCAGAAGAATCAGTGTTCTCACTGAATATGCTGACACTTGTCAGTTGCTTCAACGTCTGGATAGCGTAAAGGAATCCATTGAAAGAAGATGCTCTCACAATGCAATTCTTGGTCGTGATGTTGATAGAGTACTCCTCATCAGCAAGGCTAGTGTCTTTCAGGAATATGAAGCCTTTCACCTTTGCGCAATCATCTTTAAGGCCTACCGGAGTGGCATAGGAGCTAATACGTCCACTGACAAAAGTCATTCTGTCAGCGAGCTCCTTGATGAGAGCCTGACTTTTAGGATCTACAGACTGGTCGCAATTGAAATTGGCGCCTGCCCCTTTGAAAGTACCTTTTACTACCTCAACACTTTGAGGATAAGGGATGACATTGATTGAGGTCTCAGCCTCTTTTGCCTTCATTGAGCATGGCATCAAAAGAAGAGCGAACGCAATTAGATTGAAGATTCTTTTCATGAATGAATATTTAAAAATTGGTTATATTCCAAAAACGGATAAATATACGCAAAAATTCTTAATTATCAGTAAAGCAGAAGCCCAAGAACCCCTCCTGCAATGATGATTTTTATAGGTCCGACCTTGAAAACCATAGAGGCTACCACTGCTGCCGCGAAAAGCCCCCAGCTGATCCAATCTGGGAAATTCTCTTTGACTATGCTGATTTCCGAGACGATGCCATTCCACTCTACTGTGAACATCAGGATCAGTGCAGCTGCGCCAATGAGTCCAACGACTGCGGGGCGCAGACTCGCCAAGACACTTGCGAAGACTTTGCTGTTCTTGAATTTAGTGTAGAACCTGACTATTGCAAGGACAATAAGGAAAGAGGGCAGAATCACGGCTAACGTTGCAGACAAAGACCCCAGTACCCCGACCAGATGACTAGCTCCAGCCTGATGAAGGACTTCATAGCCGACATAAGTCGCGCAATTGATGCCCACTGGACCCGGAGTCATCTGGGAAATGGCCACAATGTCAGTGAATGCACTTTCTGAGAGCCATCCGTGAGCCACCACGACTTGTGTCTGGATAAAGGAAAGCATGGCGTACCCTCCTCCGAACGTGAAAAGCCCGATGACAAAGAACACCCAGAAAAGTTGTAGGATGAGATTAAGTTCAGTCATTGTTAGCCTCCTTCTTGTTCTTGACAACGGCCACTGACACTGAGACAACAATCAGGACCAGCAGAATGTAAATCGGTGAGAAACTAAGAAATGCGACAAGGAACAGAGTGGCTGCTGAGATGGCCCAAGCCCACCAAGTCTTGTTGTTCTTTCTGGCCATGTTGATCATCGGGACCGCAATCAAAGACACCACGACTGGGCGGATGCCTTTGAAGATTCGCTCTACCACGGGATTGTCCCGGAAGTTAGTGAATATCATGGCAATCAGCAGAATACTGATGAACGAGGGCAGGACTGAGCCGAGAGTCGCCACGACACTGCCTTTGACTCCGTGCAATTTGTACCCTGCAAAAATTGACATATTCACTGCTAAGACACCGGGGGCAGATTGAGCCATAGCAATGATGTCTGGGAGTTCTTCATCGGACATCCAGTTCCTCTTGACCATTTCGTCTCTTATCAGTGGAATCATGGCGTAGCCTCCGCCTATCGTAAAGGCGCCTAGCTTGGCGAAGACTAGGAAGACTTGCCATAGGGAGACTTCGCTGGGGAGATTATCGGGGTGTTTGTTTGGCTTATTCATTTAAGAGTTATTTTTGAATTTTGCAGAGGTGACAGTCATTGCCGGCAGACCATAGCAGCAACGACATCGCGGGAAGTTCTTCCGTCAGGGCCATGGGATGACGAATGGAACTCAGATATTCCTGTCTCCGCCTCAATTCGAGCTATGTTTGACGGCCTGACCCCGGAGCCGGCAAGGATGATAATTCTACCGAAAGCCTTCATATTCAATTCTTTAAGAGTCTCCAAACCATCGTTCACATTGGCAACATGTCCAGCGGTAAGAAGCCTGTCACACCCCAAACCAATGATGTCTTCCAAGGCCTTGAACGGATCGACACACTCGTCGAACGCTCTGTGGAACGTGACATGAAGCCCCTCAGCCTCGACAATCAACCGCCTGACAGTTTCTGTGTCCACACTTCCGTCCTTACGCAATGCCCCGACTACGACAGCGTTAACACCTAGCTCCCGGCACATCCTGACGGACTTTACCATCTCCTCTACCTCGTCCTCGTCATAGACAAAATCCCCTCCGCGAGCACGTATCAGGACATTCACGGGGATATTCACTGATCGCAGCGTCTCCTCGATGTTAGCGCGGCTCGGAGTTACTCCTCCGCAAGGGAGATCCTCACAGAGCTCCACCCTCCGCGCCCCACCTTTCATGGCTTGCACCGCCTCTGCTGCATCGGTGCAGCAGCACTCCAAAAATCTATTGCTATCCATACCGCAAAGTTATAAAAATATAGTGACATCGATCACTGAACTTGCCAAAGTGACAAAACGACAAATCGAAAAAGGCTGACCAACCGGCCAGCCTTCCATATCTTTTGAACCGACTATTAGTCGCTAAGAGAGAATCTCTTGAAAGCCACTACCTTAGCTTCTGGATCCACAGACTTGATGTACTCGGCAACAGTCTTCTTGTCATCAGACTGTACGAACTCCTGCTCCTCAAGAGTAGACTCCTTGAAGAACTTCTGGATTCTACCGTTGGCGATGTTTTGGATCATCTGCTCAGGGAGAGAAGCGGCCTTCTCGGCAGAGACGGTCTTGATGATCTCACGTGCCTGCTCAGCCTGCTCAGGAGTAATCCAACCCTTGGCGGTGTTGGACTCGATGTGGTCCTCGCTGTCAACATGAGCAGGGTTGATGCCGACTTTCTTGAGAGCGGCCTCAACTGCCTTTTGAACCATCTCGTCCTTGGTCTTCTGGATCGCGAGCTCACGCTCCTTCTCAACGACCTCGGCAGGACAGTCAGCAGCAGAGACAGAGACAGGATTCATGGCGGTCACCTGCTGGGCGACAGCCTTGCCAAGTTCGGCAGGAATCTCCTTGTTGAAAGCAACGATGGCACCGAGTTTTCCGTTGAAGTGAACATAGTCACCAATGAACGGAGCCTCAAGGGCGGCATAGTAAGCAAGAACATGCTTTTCACCGGTCTTTCCTGTCTGGGCGGAGATTTCCTCCTCGACGGTGTGACCGTTAGAGCACTTGCTGGCCTTAAGGCCTTCGATGTCGGCAGGGAATGACGCGATGGCTGCGTCAGCGATCTCTGCGGCGAGAGCCTTGAAGTCAGGGGTGGCGGAAACGAAGTCGGTCTCGCAACCGAGGCAAACAATAACACCCTTGTTCCCATTGATGCGGACGAGAACCGCACCCTCGGAGGTCTCGCGGTCAGCGCGCTTGGCGGCTACGAGCTTACCCTTCTCACGGATGATGTTGACTGCCTTCTCGAAATCGCCCTCAGCTTCGGCGAGAGCCTTCTTGCAATCCATCATACCAGCGGATGTCATCTTGCGTAATTTCATTACGTCTTGTGCAGTGATTGCCATAACTTGTCCTCCTTTCTTTTATTCAGCCTTTGGTTCCTCAGCCTTGGGAGCCTCGGCCACCGGAGCAGCCTCAGCCTCTACGTCAACAGGCTTGGCGCTTTTGCGGGCGCGGAGCTTCTTGCCTGTAGGATTGGCAAGAGCCTCACCCTCGGCAGCCTCATTGTTAGCCTCTTTCTCCTTCTCAAGCTTTCTCTCGTTCAGACCTTCTTCGATGGCCTTGCAGAGCACATTCATGATGGTCTCGATCGACTTCGTAGCATCGTCGTTAGCCGGTATCACATAATCAATCGGGGTAGGATCGCAACAAGTGTCAACCAATGCGAATACCGGGATGTTGAGACGGTTGGCCTCCTTGACGGCGTTGGCCTCCTTCTGTACGTCAACCACGAAAAGCGCTGACGGGAGACGGCTCATGTCCTTGATGGAACCAAGGTTCTTCTCAAGTTTCTCTCTCTGACGGTTGATCTGCAGACGCTCTCTCTTGGCGAGCTTGTCGAACGTACCGTCCTCCTTCATCTTGTCGATGGTGTTCATCTTCTTGATAGCCTTGCGGATGGTCGGGAAGTTGGTAAGCATACCACCAGCCCAGCGCTCGGTTATCGATGGCATATTGACTGCCGCAGCCTTCTCGGCAACGATCTCCTTAGCCTGTTTCTTTGTGGCTACGAAGAGAATCTTGCGACCTGAACGCGCAAGCTCTTTCATTGCGTCAGCAGCCTCGTCTATCTTGACGATGGTCTTGTGCAGGTCGATGATGTGGATCCCGTTCTTCTGGTCAAAGATGTATGGAGCCATCTTAGGGTTCCATTTCCTGGCCAGATGTCCGAAATGTACACCTGCATCAAGAAGTTCTTGGAAATTTGTGCGTGGCATTTTAAAATTCTTGTTTTTTGTTTAAACTTTCCTCCAGACCTTTTGCCGACAGCCTGAAGGCTCTCTTCTTCAATCCCGGAGCAGTGGTCCTCGACCAGTCTCTGAGATTTTCCGCAGTCCCGGCAATCCCCGGTAGTGTTCATCGGATTCTCATCCAGCGAAAAGTCCGCGGGATTTGAAGCACCGGACTGTGCTTTTTCATAAACCAGCTTATGCCGCTTCGTTATCCAGGCAAGACTAACGCTTGCTGAACTGGAAGCGTGCACGTGCGCCAGGCTGACCAGGTTTCTTCCTCTCGACTTCGCGGGAGTCACGTGTCAGGAAGCCTTCGGCCTTGAGGGCAGAGCGGTAAGCCTCTCTATCCAGATCGCTGAGAGCGCGGGATATTCCGAGTCTGATCGCTTCGGCCTGGCCTTTTGTGCCTCCACCGACAACGTTAACCTTTACGTCAAACTGACCTTCTGTCTTCGTAACCGCGAAAGGCTGGTTCACGATGTAACGGAGAGCGTCAGTCTTGAAGTACTCCTCAACACTGCGTCCGTTGATTGTGACATTACCTTGTCCGGCCGCGAGATAAACACGAGCTACGGCTGATTTACGTCTTCCAAGGGCGTTTTTCTGTTCCATTTGCTCTGTTAGATTTCGTTCAACTTAATTTCTCTAGGGTTCTGTGCCTGGTGAGGATGCTCAGGGCCTGCGTAAACGTGCAGGTTGTTGATGATCTTGTCACCAAGGCGTGTCTTAGGGAGCATACCCTTCACTGCTCTCCTTACGAGTTCAGCAGGTCTCTTCGCGAGGATCTCCTTCGGAGTCGTGAAACGCTGTCCGCCCGGATAACCGGTGTAGCGAACGTAAACACGATCAGTCATCTTGCTGCCCTTGAGGATAACCTTCTCGGCGTTGATGACGATGACGTTGTCACCGCAGTCAACGTGAGGGGTAAATCCAGGCTTGTTCTTGCCGCGGAGGACAAGAGCTACCCTTGAGGCAAGACGTCCGAGTGCCAGATCCGTGGCATCGATAACGACCCACTCTTTCTGTACAGTATTCTTGTTCAAAGAAACTGTTTTGTAGCTAAGTGTGTCCACTGTCTTGATCTTTAATGGTTTAACATAAATAATTGCGATCCCTACACAACATAGGGGTCGCAAAGATAGGCATTTTTTCTGAAATATTCAAACTTAATCTTTTATAGACATTTATTTAAAATATTCCGAATCTGCTCTTCGGAGCGATGCCAGGCTACGGAGCGCAGGTGCCTCGGTAGTGCTGTGGCTTAAAAGCCTCCATGAATATTCATGAGAAGAGTTCCTCTGGTCCGCGCCGTGGCACTCTTTTCATTGTCTAAAGCGCATTGACTTCTTCTACAGAAAGTCCTGTGCAAGAAGCGATTGTCTCATCATCGAAGCCTTTGGCCTTAAATGCCGAAGCAATTTCCCGCCGAGTCTGTTGGCGGCCTTCAGCCTTGCCTTCCTGGACACCTTCCCACCGTGCGTAGTTGATGGAGTTGATCCTGTCCCGTTCTGTCATCATATCCTTTTCGTATTGAATGGTTTCTTCGGGCGTGA
>CAKUSF010000014.1 GCA_934678915.1 uncultured Bacteroidales bacterium | reverse complement strand
CGCAACGAGATGGTGTCCCGTTTCCAGAACGGGAAGGAGGACAAGATATTCATCCTGTCATTGAAGGCCGCCGGAACCGGACTGAACCTGACCGCTGCCTCTCACGTTATTCATTTCGACCTTTGGTGGAACCCTGCCGTGGAGGCCCAGGCCACCGACCGTGCTTACCGCATCGGCCAGAACAAGAACGTGATGGTGCACCGTTTCATCACCAAGGACACCTTCGAGGAGAGGATAGATGATATGATCCAGCGTAAGAAACATCTCGCCGAGATGACCGTCTCCACCGGAGAAAGCTGGATAGGCAAACTCAGCAACAAGGAACTCCGCGACATATTCGGGTAGCCTTTTAGGATTACTAAGTAATGAGTTGCTGTCTTTGTAGATGAATATTCTCTGAGTTTTGCCAAAGTAGCTGTTGCTATAGAGCAGATTATTTCTTATTTTTGTAACGTTTTTGGGGAGTTTTCTCAAACATCAACATTTAAAGTGTTTTCGTCAAGCTGATTTGAGTGGACGGAATTAGCTCTACACTTTTGTATTAGAACCAATGGCCTGATAGAGCGAGGGTCGTACAAAAAAACTATTTACCATGGAAACAGTAAACAATTTCCAGAACCAAGGCCCGCTTGAGCCTTTCAACAGAAACGCTTGGACTGCGGTGACAAAACAGATGTATTACGGTGTTTTGATCTATTCACTATGCGGGGTCGTTGCTAACGTTGTAAGTCCTATTATTTCGATATCTTCTGGAGTGTCCATGCTCAGCGGTAATGGTGGAGGCGGTGGAGTCGCTTTCAATGCCATCATCTCATTGGCGATAATTGCCGGCTATGTCATGTTCTTCCTCGGTTTGAAGGATTTTAGGAATGTGGTGAATATCCAAGATAAGGATGCCGTGCAGAAACTCTTCACCGCTACGATAATCAGCATTGTAGGCTATGTGTTGGGACTTATTCCACTTGCTGGATGGATTCTCAAAGGAATTTGTGTCATTGTCTCTTGCATCATGATGCTTTTAGGCTACTCTGCTCTAAGAAACTCGCAAACTTTCCCGACAATTGCTCGCGAGGGTGCTTCTAAACTCTACACAGCAATGATTCTTTCGATAATCGGAGCAGTGATAGGCCTCATCCCTGTTGTCGGTGGTTTCATCGGAGGTGTCCTTGACATCATTGCATTTATAATGATAATCATCGGTTGGAAGAAGATCGCGTCTGTTTAGTTATGAAGCGTTTCATCTCGATACTGTTTGCTTTTACCAGTTTGGCTTGTGTGCTTTGTTCTGCAACGCCAAAGGAAGAGTACCCGGCAACTCCATCAGGAGTTGCCGAACAGTTTTTTAAATTATACTATTCAGGAGACATCAAGGTTGCGGATTACATCAAGTTCGATGGAGCGTTTTTGTCCGAACTTGCCATGACTGCTGAGTCAGCTCGAAAGGAGGTCCTTCCAGCGGAATTGAAAAAAGCTAAGATGTCCGGTGACGTCAAAGTCAAGATTCTTTCCGAAAGGAGGGAATTCGATGACCTCTATTTTAACACTGATGTTGCCTACGTTACGGGAAAGATCAACGACAAGGAAGAGGTTGTGACCATCTATAAAGAAAAGAATGGTCAATGGAAAGTTGACATCACTGACAAGTGGGCCAATGACTGGTTCGATGGCATGATGTATTAGCAATGGAAGTGGTGCCTACACCATTTCTTTTTCCTGACGGTCAGCGCGCTTGATGGCTGGAATTCGTTCCAGTTCGGCAAGGCTCTGGCCGTGTTCCACTGCCAAGGCCGGCTTCTTGTCCGGATCGAAATGGAAACGCTTCACATTGTCGGAAGTGTTGTAGCCGATGATCTTGACCTTGCCAGTGAGGTTTATTTCTTCCTCCGGTTCCGGGAGCGATTGCTTCTCGAATGTGAAGTCTTTACCGATGATGATCAGATTACCGAGATCGGCTCTGGCAATTTTTCTCAAATCGTTGACCTTGAAGCCTGTGGCTATGGCAGTGATTTGGATGTTGTCACCGATTTCGGGATCTGTCATCCAGACTAGTCCGGTCTTGAATTTCTTGACATTGCCGGTATATTCAGAAATTTTATGGTTGATTTCTGACAGGTCGTCCATTGTCAGGCCCTTGTCATTTTTGCCGCAGGTGATGTTGATGAGCAGACTCTTGGCTGTCTTGAGGTCAAAGTCGTTCAGAAGCGGTGACTGTAATGCACCTTTCACTGCATCATCTATCCTGTTTTTGCCGGTTCCGGTCCCACATCCCATTAGAGCCATTCCGCTGTTACGCATCATGGTTTTGATGTCTTCGAAGTCCACGTTGATGTAGCCTGGGCGACTGATGATCTCCGTGATGCCTTTGACTGCGGTGGAGAGGACTTCATCTGCTTTCGGGAAAGCCTCATGGACGAGATGGCTGCCGAAGAAATCGTAGAGTTTCTCATTGTTGATAATAAGAAGACTGTCCACGTTCTTCACGAGCTCGTGGATGCCGTCAATGGCTCTGGACATGGCATTTTCGCCTTCGTTTTCAAAAGGAAGAGTCACCACTCCAACGGTCAGGATTCCCTTGTCCTTGGCCATCTTGGCGATGATTGGGGCTGCTCCCGTACCTGTGCCGCCACCCATTCCGGCAGTGATGAACAGCATTTGGGTGTCGTTGCCAAGGACTACTTTATCTATTTGATCGTGAGCTTCCAATGCAGCCTTGCGCCCCTTTGCCGGATCGGTCCCGGCTCCGAGGGCATTCTCTCCGATGTGGATCTTGACAGGCACTGGGCTCCCGTCAAGAGCCTGCCGGTCGGTGTTGCAGACGATGAAACTGCATCCTTCCACCTTCTCTCGGTACATGTAGTTAACAGCATTGCATCCTCCACCTCCAACACCAATGACTTTAATCATTGACTGGATTGGTGTCATTATCGGGCTGAAATCAGCCACATCTATGTCAAAATTGTCAATCATCTCGCCCATAATCTTTTCTCGTTAAACCTCTTCGTTATTCATCTCATCGTACAGACCTCCAACGGTCTCTCCTACTTTGCCAAGAATGTGTTTGGTCCAAGTGAAATTGAACAGTTTCTTGTGCTCCTTCTTCTCTTTTTTCTCCTGAGCTTTTTTCTTGTTATATTCTTTTATCTCCTTTTCAGTCGGCTTGTCGAATACTCCGGATCCTTCATCTTCTTCTTGAGCTGCCGCTACCGCTGCCTCAATGACTGGATTCTCAATTTGTGAATATGGATCAAGTTCGACCTCATTTGATTCATTCTTTGATGGCTCTTCCTGTTGAGGGCTTGTTGAAGGATCTGGGGCTTCTGCAATTTGAGTTGCACTTTCTTCCTGAGGTGTGACTCTTTCAGTGACGATTGGATTGTCAAGCCGGGAGACAGCCTCATTCACGCAATTCAACGAGCGGTCACTTTTTGCAGAAAGTATCATTCCCATGGACGTTGCCGCACTAGCTTCACTTGCCTCAGCGCACCCTTCACAAGAGAAGGACCTCCTTGGACGCCCGATTTTTACTGAATATCCTGACAACTCCTTGATGAAGTTGGCGCAATTCACGAGTTCCGCTCCTCCACCGGTCACGACAACTCCTGCCCTGAGGTCATCTTCGGAGGCGTAGCCGCTTTCCTGGATTTTGAATAGGAGGGCTTCGATGATTTCTTTCATCCTCGCAGTGATGATTTCAGAGATGTACTTGACTGAGACCTGTGCAGTGGCGTTCCCGTCCTCGTCAACGATTTGGATGGACTTTTCCCCAAGTGAGGACAATTTGTTTGGCATGCAGGCTCCGTAGGCCTTTTTGATGTTCTCAGCAAGGTCGTAGGAAAAGTTGCATTCAGACTTGATGTCGTTGGTCACGCTATTTCCACCGAAAGGAATTGCAGCGTAGAACCGCATGATTTTGTCTTTGAATATGGTGACGGAACTTACTCCGGCTCCGATGTCGATCAGAGCGACCCCGTTCTCCATCTGCTCTGATTTGAGCACAGCGCGTGCAGTGATTCCCGGCGTGAAATATTTCTTGGCGATGGCTATTCCCAAATCGTTGAACACGCTGTCGATGTTTGAGGAATATCTCCGGTTCCCGATGAACACTTTGAAGTTGCCTTCGAGGGTTTCAGCGGCCATTCCGATGATGTCGTTCTCAGGCTCATTGAAGCAGTCTTCTGTGGAAAATGATTGAGCTACAGCGCCATAGATTACCTCTTTGGTTGAGTCCTCCAATGGGTAAGACTCCAGAGCCATGGATTTCAGAGCGCGAATCTCGCTTTCTTGAATCAAGTCGTCCGGCTCTGGCCTTGTCATGCTGGCCGAGGCCGTTTCCTGACGCACGTACCAGCGCGGCAGTCCAACAATCACTTGCTGGATTTTGATTCGGAGCGATTGCTGCGCTTCGCTAATCGCGGCTCTCAATTCGGTCTTGACTTTTCCTGGAATCAGGACATAGCTGTAGCGTATCCCAAGCGAAGGCGATTCCTTGTAGTAGATCACCTCGACATTCTGCTCCGTGACCTTGGCCACGCACACTGCCAGTTTGGATGTTCCCAAGTCAACGGATGCTATGTATCTCTCTTCCATATTCATTTATCTATTTTCTGCAGACTATCTGTCCATTGTACTTAATGTTCACAGTCGAATAACAACCATTCCCTTTTTCAGGAAGGATTGTTGTGTAGTAGCGGCTTAGCCTATCAAATTTCTGCTCGAAATCCGTGGGTGGCCCGAAGATGAACTTTTCTTTTCCAAGTCTGGGAATCATGACGAAATCACCATTGTCTCTGACTGTGATCTGGCTGATGTTTTCTGCCCAGATTTTGGAATCTTTCATGTAGTTGACCAGCCTGATCACTTCGGCAAGCCATTCCCTCTCGGCCTCTGTTTTAGGCTCTCCTTTGTAGCCTCTTTCGATGTTCAGCGGAAGAGAGCCGTCTATGATAGGCACCATCGAAGTGTAGTTGCGCTGAAGAGGAAACAGGAATCCTTTTTCGTCAGCGTAGTAGCCATTGTTGTCCTCCTGGAATCGTACCACAGGCTCTCTCTGACGGATTTTTACATTAAGATAACCGTCAGGAGTCGTGTAGGCCTCTGCTTTGAGGATTGCGCTTTTCCCGTCGAGGATGTTCTCGATTTTCAGTAGGTTAACGCTATCCAGACGTTGCCCGATGTAGGCTCCATACTCTTTGCTCAGGTAGCCTTCCACGTCTTTGGCCGTCACGAACTTGAAATCGTCCGTGAACTCAACCTTGACTCCCGCGCATGTGAGTTGCCGAATCCTCTTCTCGTTCATTCCTTGAATGACGAAAAAGAGCAATCCAACCAGGCAGATGGCAGCGGTGATGAGGGTTATCCTGATTCCTTTTTTCATTTCTTAAGCCTGTCTTCGAGAAGATTTGTTATCGGGGTGATGAAACGGTCGATGTTGCCGGCTCCGAATGTAGCCAAAACATCAATTGGCTCATTCTCAAGGTATGACATGAGCTCCTCCTTTTTCAGCAGTACTTTTTCCGGAGCTGTCACTTTGTCGAATATGATTTCGGAAGTTACGCCTGGAATCGGTTCTTCCCTGGCCGGATAGATGTCCAAAAGGATGAGTTTGTCAACTTTGCTCAACGCTGCCGCGAAATCCTCAGCGAAGTCTCTTGTTCTAGTGAACAGATGCGGCTGGAAGATTGCGGTGAGCTTCCTTCCTGGGAATATTCCTCTAATCGATGAAATCGCTGAGGCCAATTCCTTTGGATGGTGCGCGTAGTCATCAATGTAGGAAAGGTGAGTGGTGTTGAGGTGCACGTCCAGACGTCGCTTAACTCCTGAATATGTCCCTATCGCTTCCTTGACATCTTCCGGGGAGACGCCATGGCTGAGACAGATAGCAGCCGCAGCCACACTGTTCTCGACATTGACCCAGCCTGGGATTCCGACTCTGATGTTCTCGATCACGCCTTCAGGATGAACCAGATCGAAAATGTAGTGCCCGACCTCATCCGGTTTCGAGTTGACTGCATAGTAGTCGGCTGTCGGATCATCATAGCTGTAATGGAGGATTTTAGCTTTCGTGTCTTCTGGAGTGATGTCCAATCCAAGTTTGACGATTAGCCTGCGGCTTACTTGTGCTGCAAAAGCTTTGAAAGCCTTTTTGTACTCTTCAAGTGTGCCATAGATGTCAAGGTGGTCAGCGTCCATGGCAGTTATTGCTGCAATCGCTGGACGAAGCTGGAGGAAAGACCTGTCGAACTCATCGGCTTCGGCAACGATTGTCGGAGTGTGGCTGGTCAGCAGGTTCGTACCGTAGTTCTTGGAAATGCCGCCTAGAAATGCAGAACAGCCTTTCCCGCTTTCGGTCAGGATGTGGGCAACTAGAGTGCTGGTTGTCGTCTTTCCATGAGTACCGGCCACAGCCAGGCAAGTCTGCCCTTCGGCCAATTCTCCTAGCATGCGTGATCTCTTAACTAGCGTGTAGCCGTGTTCCTTGACATAGACAAGCTCTTTAAGATCCTCAGGAATTGCCGGAGTGTAAACAACCAGAGTTGAAGCGACATCTTTAGGAATATAATCCGGGTCATCAGTGTAATGAACGTCGATTCCTTCCTTTTCGAGGGCATGAGTCAACTCGGAAGGCGTCCTGTCATAGCCAGCGACCGGATAGCCTTTGAATTTGTAGTATCTTGCGATGGCGCTCATACCGATGCCACCAACGCCAATGAAATAAATCTTTGAATATTTTGACATTTCTAACCGTTGATCAACTTGTAAACCTCTTCTGCAATCTTTCCTGCCGCATCCGGCAGGGCCATCTTACCTGCGTTTTCCTCAAGCACTGAAATCCGCTTCGAGTCTTTAAGCAATTCAAGTGCAGTGGGGATCATCTTCTCCATTGCCTCGGAATCCTTGACAATCAAGGCTGCATCCTTCCTTACCAAAGCCATGGCGTTGTGGGTCTGATGGTCCTCGGCAACGTTAGGTGAAGGGATGAATATCACGGCCTTGTGAGCAGCACACAACTCGGAAACCGAACTTGCTCCTGAGCGCGAAATCACAACGTCAGCAGCTGCGTAGGCGAGGTCCATCCGCCCGATGAAATCTGAATGATGAATATTCCTAAGCGCTTCTGGGTTCTTCTCTCGCTCCTCTGCCATAAATCTGTCGATGTCGGGCTTGTAGTACTTTCCGCATTGCCAGAGGACATCAACTCCGTCAAGCCCTTTGCATCCGTCCGTTATCCATTTCTTCATGACCTGATTGAAACGGCTGCTTCCAAGACTTCCGCCCACGATGAAAATGTGCTTTCTGGAGGGGTCAAGACCATATTCCTTTACCCCATCTTCTTTCATCTTCGGAGTCGCGGGAACTATTATGCTTCTGATTGGATTTCCTGTCATGACGATTTTGTCAGCCGGGAAGAAGCGTTCCATTCCTTCGTAGGCTACGCAGATGCATTGTACCCGGCTCCCCAACTTCTTGTTTGTCAGCCCTGCGAAGCCATTTTGCTCTTGGATCAGTGACGGGATGTGCATTCCTGTGGCCGCCCAAAGCAGGGGAGCACTTGCATAACCCCCGACTCCGATTGCTACTTGCGGCTTAAATTCCCGTATGATCTTTTTTGCCTTGAACAAACTTGCCACAACCTTGAACGGTACACTGAGGTCGTTGAGCACATTCTTCAGGTTCAGCTGGCGCTGTAATCCTACGATTGGCAGCCCTACGATCTTGTACCCGGCAGCAGGGACCTTTTCCATCTCCATCTTGCCTTCAGCTCCAACGAACAGAATCTCCGTCTCTGGATTCAGCTCTTTAAGTTTGTTCGCGATTGACACAGCCGGGAAGATGTGTCCTCCTGTGCCGCCTCCGCTGATTATGACTCTCAATGCCGTGTGCTCCATGTTATTCATTGTTATGATCATCGATCCCATAGTCAGGGATGTCATTATCGTGAACGGGAATATTCCCGTCAAGGTCTTCGAGGTTTTCCTCTGCTGTCAGGCCGCTTTCCATTTGGTCAAGGTCATCCATGCTACTGCTGACTTCGTCTTTGATCTCCCTATCGACCAAAGGATCGGCATTGGCTGCTTCCCTTTCAATCTTCCTCTTAGCCATCTTGCTGATGGACAGGATGATGCCGAAAGCGAGACTGAACATCAAGAATGATGAATTGCCGTGGCTGATCATCGGAAGTGTCTGGCCTGTGAGCGGTCCCATGTCGCAGTTGATGGCAATGTGCATCATGGCTTGACATGTGATAAGCAACACCAGTCCTGCCACAGCAGTCTTGGCAAAATGGTTGTCGCAGTTTCTGACAATGATGGACCCACGGGCCAAAAGGCTTATGTAAAGGATGATGACGAATATCCCTCCGAGCAGCCCGTACTCCTCCACCACGAAGCTGAACATGTAGTCCTCGAACATGATCGGTACAACGTACCTTTGTGTACTTCTTCCAGGTCCTTTGCCGATCAGTCCACCTTCATGAATGGCGATTTTTGCGCTCATAGGCTGTTTGACCTTGTCAAGTGCATCTTGGAACTCAACGCTGTTCTGCGGGTTCTCCCGCATGGTCCTCAGATTGTCTTCAATCCCGTCTCCGACCACTCGATTGATAGCGGAGTCAAGGTGCGGGAACGGTTTGTTTTCGCCTTTCCATGCAGCGTTCACGCAGAAGCAGACAGCGAGCAGGCCAATTCCTATTGCTATCGGCTTGACAAGTTCTTTGATGCTGATTCCTCCGATTAGGATTGTGATGAACATCATCCCTCCGATGAACACGGTACTGGACAAACTGCCGATCATCATCAGCAGACATACACTGAAAATCGGGAAGTAGATGTAGGCAATCTTCTTGGTCAGAGGCTTTTTCCAAATAGGATATTTCTCCCCCAATAGATTGGCTATTGTGTAGCTGTCATTACGAAAAGCATTGACTGCCCATGCAAGGTACATGATCATCGCGACCTTAACAACCTCGAACACATGGACTTGGAATCCAAAGACAGAAACTATTCTCCACGCTTTATTGATGTATAAGGCTTTGATTGGTCCGGCTGTGATGTGCAAGGCAAGAATGGCAAGCAGTCCGATGGAAACAGCGTAGCCTAGTTGCGAGACTATCCTGAAGAATCCTATTTTTTTTATGCTGCAACAGACGAGTATTACTCCTAGACCTATGAGTGACACGATCATCTGTTCACTGATGATGGCAATCCTCGTTGTGTGCTGCTTTAGTGCCAGTAGGGAAGTGGATGAGAATATGGCCACGATGGAAAATAGGATGAGCAGAATGACGATCATCCACACAACCTTGTCTCCTTCGAAGGAATCCACGAAGTTCCAGAGTGTCTTCTTTTTCTTAGCTTGCTCGGCCATATTCATTACACTTTTTTTAGAGTCGTCTCACAGCCTCCTTGAATTTCTCACCGCGATCTTCGTAACAGGTGAAGAGGTCGAAGCTGGCGCAGCATGGGCTGAGGAGCACGACATCACCGGATTTCGCGAATCCACTAGCTGCTTTCACAGCTTCTTCGGCAGATTTCGTGTCAACGATGTTCTCTTTACCGACAATTTCCTCGAATGCCTCGTGGAACTTGTGGTTGTCCAATCCCATGCAGACTATTGCTTTGACTTTCTCCTTCACTAGATCCTTTAGGACATCATAATCATTGCCCTTGTCGGTTCCTCCAACAATCCACACGACTGGGCGCTTTTGGCATTCTAGTGCGTACCATGCCGCATCGACATTAGTCGCTTTCGAGTCATTGACATAAAGTACGTCCTTTATGCTGAGGACAGGTTCCAGCCTGTGTTCAATTGGCTGGAAGGTGGCTAAAGCCTCTCGAATGGTCTTGTTGTCGATGCCTGAAGCCTTAGCAGCGAGGGCAGCGGCCATTGAGTTGTAGATGTTGTGTTTGCCACCTAGAGCAAGTTCTTTAAGGAATATGTCGCATTCGTCCTCTCCGTACTTCACCACGATCTTGTCTTCCTTGAGGAACGCTCCCTGTTTCACTTCTGTCTTTTGGGTGAAAGGCAGACGCTTTGCCGAGATGATGATTTTGTTCAGATGGTCAATCGTGATCTCGTCATCGGAGTCGAAGATGAAGCAATCCTCCGGCCTGAGATTCTGGGTAAGGCGGAACTTTGCTTTCACGTAGTTTTCCATCTGATAGTCGTAACGGTCAAGATGATCAGGAGTGATGTTTGTGATTATTGCGATGTCTGGACGGAAATCGTAGCAGTTGTCTAGTTGGAAACTGCTGATTTCCAGTACGTAGTAGTCAAAATGCTCGGTGGCGACCTGGTAGGCGTAGCTCTTGCCGATGTTACCGCCTAAGCCTACATTGAGCCCAGCATTCTGAAGCAGGTAGTAGATGAGGGATGTAGTGGTCGTCTTTCCGTTGCTTCCAGTGATGCAAATCTTCTTCGCACTGTCGTAACGTCCTGCGAACTCGATTTCAGAGATGATGTGGATGCCCTGCGCCTCAATCTTCTTGATGATCGGTGCAGTGCTTGGGATTCCAGGGCTTTTTATGACTTCATCAGCGTTCAGGATGAGTTCTTCGGTGTGATGCCCATCCTCGAATGCGATGTCCCATTTGCGGAGTTCGTCCGCAAAATGCTCAGAAATCTTTCCGTAGTCGGAAAGGAACACGTCAAATCCTTTCACCTTGGCCAGAACAGCGGCTCCAACTCCGCTTTCAGCGCCTCCCAATACTACAATTCTGCTCATATTCATTACTTTTTATTATCTAATTTTTAGCAAAGCAAGTGTTGTGACGGCCAGAATGACCCCAATGAGCCAAAATCTGGTGACAATCTTCGCTTCTGGGATGGCATGCTCAGGCCTGCTGATCAGTGCTGGGATGCCTTCCTTTTGGTAGTGGTGATGGAGAGGTGTCATCTTAAAGATTCTTCTGCCTTCTCCGTATTTTTTCTTAGTGTATTTGAAGTAAAATCTTTGCATTATGACTGACAGCGATTCCATCAAGAATATTCCGCAAAGAATCGGCAGTAGCAGTTCCTTACGCATCAAGACAGCACTTACACCGATGATTCCCCCTATTGTGAGACTGCCGGTGTCGCCCATGAACACTTGAGCCGGATAGGAGTTGTACCACAGGAATCCCATTAAGGCGCCAACGAATGCAGACATAAAGATTGCAATCTCTCCGCTACCAGGAATGTACATGATGTTTAGGTAGTTAGAGTTGATCAGATTGCCTCCAAGCCATGCAAGGATGCCAAGAACGACTCCGACAATCGCACTTGTCCCGGCTGCGAGTCCGTCCATCCCGTCAGTAAGGTTCGTACCGTTGGAACATGCCATGATGACAATCACAATCATCAGCACATAAATCGCCCACTTGCAGTACCATCCCCATTTCCCTTTGAAAGGAGAAAAGCTTTTGTAGTCGAACTCGTGGTCCTTGACGAAAGGCAGAGTGGTCTTTGTGCTCTTAATCACATTCTCCATCTTCCAGCCTGAATCTTGGGCTACAAGAGTCTCTGAATCAACGTTGAGTGAGTTGCTGTTGCCTTGTTCGACAACATTCGCTACTCCCGGTTTTACTGGTACTTTTTCTCTGACCACAATATCATTGCTAAAGCAGACCGTAAGACCAATCACAAGCCCCAATCCTAGTTGGCAGATCAACTTAGCCTTAGGATGAAGGCCTTCCTTGTTGTGTTTGAAGACTTTGATGTAGTCATCTGCGAAGCCTAGGGCTCCGCACCACACAGTCGTAAGGAGCAATAGTTGGATGTAGATGTTCTTAAGGTTGCAAAACAGCAGAACCGGGACCACAATGCTGAGAATGATGATGATTCCTCCCATTGTAGGGGTTCCCTTCTTCTGCATTTGACCTTCAAGACCAAGATCACGAATGGTTTCTCCAATTTGTTTGAGTTGGAGCCACTTGATGATCCTGCGTCCAGCGAAGAACGAAAGAAGCATAGCAGTCACGCTGGTCAGCATCGCCCTGAATGACAAGTAGGTGAAAAGCCCTTGCCCAGGAATGTCGTATTGCTTGAGATATTCAAAAAGGTGGTAAATCATTGCTATTCTCCTCCTATTCGTTGGCATTCATGCTGTTGAACACTTCTGCGACCACCTCTCTCTCATCGAAATGCCGATGCTCTGTGCCGATGATCTGATAAGTCTCGTGACCTTTGCCAGCGAGAAGGATGACAGCACCGTCATTGGCGAACATGATGGCCGACCTGATGGCCTCCTTCCTGTCTGCAATGAAGATTGCTTTTGCTAATCCCTTAGTGCTAAATCCTTTGCGAATGTCGTTAAGGATGTCCTCCGTTTTTTCCGTGCGGCTGTTGTCAGATGTTACTATGATCCTGTCGGCAAATGTCTGGGCAATTTCAGCCATTTCCGGTCTCTTTGTCTTGTCACGGTCTCCACCGCATCCAAACACACAGATCAGCTCCTTGCTTCCGTCAATGTCCTTGAGAGTTTTAAGCACATTCTCAAGTGCATCCGGAGTGTGGGCGTAGTCTATGACGACAGACAGTTTTCTTGGTCCTCTTATGACCTCAAGGCGTCCTGGAGCGGATTCCAACTTGCTGATGGCGATCAGAGTTTCCTCAGGGTCAGCCCCAAGCGCAATGGCTGTGCTATAGATAGCGAGGATGTTGTAGGCGTTGTGTTGGCCGATTAGACGTGTCCAAGTCTCCCTTCCGTCAATCTTTAGGAGCATCCCTTCGATTGTTTCCTCCATGATGCGACAGGTGTGGTCAGCGATGCTTCTGCATGAATATCTCACTACTTTGGCCTTGGTGTTCTGGACCATGACCTCTCCGTTCTTGTCATCTATGTTTGTGATAGCTGTGGCCGTGGCCGGCAGATTGTCGAAAAACAATTTCTTGCAGCGGAGGTATTCAGCGAAAGTCTTATGGTAATCCAGATGATCGTGGGTAAGGTTTGAAAAGATTCCAATTTTGAAAGTCAAACCAGCCACACGTTCCTGCTCCACTCCGATCGAGCTGACCTCCATGAAGCAAAATTCGCAACCAGCGGCTACCATCTGATCCATCAGAGAGTTGATTGTGATAGGATCCGCAGTTGTGTTGGCTGTCTCCAGACGTCTTGAACCTACGTAATTGGCTATCGTGGAGAGCAACCCGCAGTTGTACCCTTGTGACATGAACAGTCGGTAAAGAAGGGTGACAGTGGTGGTCTTCCCGTTCGTTCCGGTGATTCCAACAAGAGTGAGTTTCTTGGAAGGGTTGTCGAAAAAGTCAGCTGCCATCATTGCCACAGCGTGGCGGGAGTCTGCAACCTTGACCAGTGTGAGAGTTGTTTCTGAATATTCAGATAGAGCCTTCTGGAGCGCATCTTCGTCTTCATAGGCGATAGCCACTGCTCCAGACTCTATGGCCTTCCCGATGAAAGCATGTCCATCGCTGTCATGACCTTTGACAGCAATGAAAATCGCTCCGGGGCCAACTTTCCTTGAGTCATTGCAGATGTCGGTTATTTCGAGGTCGTTGTTTCCACGTACTTCGATTACACCTGCGTTTTTTATGATGTTTCCAAGTCTCATTTCAGTGTAAATGTTATTGTTGAACCATTGGCCGTCTTTGTTCCAGCCTTAGGACTCTGTGAGCTGACATGTCCTGTCCCTGAATATTTGCACCTTAGGCCACTGTTCTCAATTACGTACAAGGCATCTTTCAGACCGAGCCCCGTCACATCAGGAACAATAGGATTCTTGATGTCGGACTGGTTCTGAATGTTGTTCTCTACCTCCATTTCCGGTACCTTGGCAGAAGCAGTCAACTCGGAACCCCATTCAGGCTCAAGAGTATAGACGGCATCCACTATCTCACGCATTGCGGAAGCCGGACCGACTCCACCGTACAGACTTCCTCTAATCAAGTCGGATTTCATGCAGATGATAGCGCTGTACTTTGGATTTTCTGCCGGGAAGAATCCAACGAAAGTGGCGAGATTGTGATAGCTTCCGTCCTTGGTGACGTAAGGGTTCGTCATGCCATATTCCTTGATTTCCTCTCCGCTGAGCACCTGCCTTGAAGTTCCGGTTTTTCCTGCGACTCGGAGTCTGGCTCCTTTAAGTCTTGTGGCCGTTCCCTCAGAAGTTACGGCTCTCATGGCTCTAAGCATCGTGTCAGCAGTCGCTTTTGAGCAAATCGAGGCGTTCAGCACGCTCGGTCCCTTTTTCGTCTTGACAACTCCGTTCCTTTCGATGCTCTCGACCAAGTAAGGCTTCATCATCCTGCCTTTGTTGGCAATTGCATTGTAGAATGTTAGTATGTGAAGAGGAGTCTCTTTGATGGAGTATCCGATAGCAGTAGATCCAAGGTCTGTGCTGCTCCAATGCTTTGAGTCAGGGTTCGGCAGCACCGGTTCCTGAAGGCCTTCAAGATCGAAGTCAAAAGCCTGTCCCATTTTGTACATGTACAGTTTGTCCAAGAATCTCTTGGGATTGTCTGCATAGTTCTTGACGGCAAGGTACCGGAAGACATAGTTGGAGGAAATCTCGAAACCATGAAGGATTGAGATGTCACCATTGCCGTTGATGTGCTCGTCTCGTGGGTAGCCAGGAATCACACCGTTATTCTTAGGGATTACATCGTCCAATGACTTGACGAATCCATCCTCAATGGCTGTCATCAATGTAGTGGCCTTGAACACAGAACCGGGTTCTGCACCAAATCCAATCGCCATGTTGTAAACTTCGTTCAAGCTGCTGTCCTTCGGATTTTTGGTCAGGTTTACCATCGAACGGATGGCCCCTGTCTTGACATCCATCAACACAGCGCAGCCCTCCACTACTTTCGGGTTGGCAGCCATCTGCTTTCTCATGGCTTTGTCAACAATGTCTTGGAGGGTGATGTCCAAAGTTGTCCGGACATCCAGCCCGTCTTCCGGCTTGACGTAGGTGCTGTCGTAATTTTGTATTTTCTCCCTGTTGTCAGTCGGCCTGAGCCAGATTTCTCCCTCTTTGCCATGAAGGACGTAGTCGTACTTGCCCTCCAGACCAATGTGATTGTTGCCGTTGGAGTTCCTGTTGTCCTTGACGTAACCGATTGTTCTTCTAGCCAGTGTACCATAGGGGTACTGTCTGGAATCTTTTTTCCTGACGATGATTCCGCTCTTGTACTGTCCTTCATTCATCAGTGGCAAGTTCTTTAGGCGCAGAAGCGTACCTCGGTCCAGATTCCCTAGCAACTTCATGTAACGATTACCTTCTTTCCTGCCGTTTGCAATCATTCTGAAGCAGTCGTCTGCATTGATCCCTGTTTCGGCAGCCAAGCCAGCTGTGAACATTCTAGCCTTTTCCATCCAGTTCCGCTCCAGACTGTCGCCCTTATGCTTGTTCTTTTCAGTCTTGAACTCATTTTTAAGCACAGTGCAGTCCATGTAGAGTTGGTACATAGGAGTTGACAAGGCTAGTATCTTCCCATCACAGCCGATGATTGCTCCTCGTTCAGGCTCTATGACACTTCTTGTACTTGGAGGAAGAAAGAAACGCGCCACATCCTTGTCCGGTTCCCAAATCCACTGGATATAGACCATTTTGCCTATTATTGCCACACCGACAAACAGCAACACGGCATAAAAACAGTACAGAATCAAACCTATTCTGTCCCGTTCTTTCTTTGTCGTGTTCTGTTTCGATGCGACCATTGTCCTATTCTTTTATCTTGTCGGCTGGCTTTGTTGGCATTGTCAACTTTGAACCAACCTTTTCTAACATTCGTTGGATTTCACTCATTCTGGAAAGCCCCGTAAGTTCTACGGTTTTCTGTGCGTGGTAAATCTCCACGTCAGCCAAGGCCTTGCGGTTGTCCTCTACTCTTGTCAAAGTCTTCTCTATCTTGATACTCAACCAAATGCTGACCCAGAAGAGGAAAAACGTGTAAATTATGTGAATGAAATATCTACTTACGTGCAGTCTCAACAACAGTTCACCCTTGATTGTTGCAATAGCTGCGTTTTTCAGCCAAAGGCCAATGTCGGAGAATTTCCACTTTCTCAATTCCGTCATAGGCTTTTCCCTCCGTCGATTTTCTCCGCTACTCTCAACTTGGCGCTTCTTGCCCTGGTGTTGGCGGCTATCTCATTTTCCTTAGGCAGGATAGGCTTGCGGTTCACTGCCTTAAGCGGGGCATGAATATTCCCGAACATGTCCTTCTCCTCCTTCCCGTCCGCGTTCCCGGCCTTGATGAAGTTCTTGACCATTCTGTCCTCAAGGGAGTGATAAGTGATCACGACCAACCTTCCTCCCGGCCTAAGAGAATCAACCGCACCTTCAAGGAATTTTTCCAAAGAGCGCATCTCGTGGTTGACTTCGATTCTCAAGGCTTGATAGACCTTTGCAAGGTATTTGTGTTCAGCGAATTTAGGAAGAGCGGCTTTGATGGCCTCGTCGAGCTCACCGGTAGTTCCGATGCTGCCTTTGTCCCTTGCGGAGACAATCAGTTGGGCTACCTTCCGAGCATTTTCGACCTCGCCATAGATGCGGAATATCCTTTCGAGGTCTTCTCCTGAATATTCATTGATCACATCTGCGGCTGTTTTCCCTCCATCTCGGTTCATCCTCATGTCTAGAGGAGCATCGTACCTGAACGAGAAGCCCCTTTCCGCAGTGTCGAACTGGTGGGAAGACACTCCTAGATCTGCAAGAATGCCGTCGAGACCGTTTGAGAGTTTTTCCCTAAGAATTACGTCTTGGGTCTCGTGCGCCTCGTTTAGCACGAAATTGTGTATGAACCGGAAATCGGCCCGTACCATTGTCAGGCGAGGGTCGTCTATCCTATTGCTGATTGCGTCGCTGTCACGATCGAAGGCGATGACGTGACCGTCTTCGTTTAAGCGTGAAAGTAATTCGGCGGTGTGACCACCGCCTCCGAATGTGACATCGGCGTAAGTTCCTGATGGATTAGTGATAAGAGCGGAAATGCTCTCGTCAAGCATCACTGGTGTGTGGTATTCTGACATTCCGTTCCCTCCTATCTCTCCTGAGACAGCTGTCCGGCAATATTCAAGAATTCCTCTTTGGAGATCGCGCTGGCTTCGTACTTGTCCTTGGCCCAGATCTCAATCTTGTAATCGTTGCCCGAAAAGACCACCTCTTTCGTTACACCAATTGATTCCAGAAGCTTCTTAGGAATTGAGATGCGTCCGAGCTTTGCATCAGGTTCGACTATTGCCCGGTCACGCATGTACTCTCTCCAGAAAGCATCGTGAGCGCGATTAAAGATATTCAGTTTGGATTTAACTTCCTCCGATTGGTGTTCCCACTCCTCGAAGGTGTACATTTCTAGGCAGTCATCGAAGATATTCTTCTTGATGACAAACCGTTGATCACCATCGGTAGGCATCAAGGACTTGAACGGCGAAGGGAACACAACTCTTCCCTTGTCGTCAATTTTTCCTGAATATTCTCCGATGAATGTTATCATTTTACTTTAACTTTTCACGCTTGGTTACAAAGTTAGAAATATTTTTCCATTTTATTCCACCTCTTTCCAAATTTTTCCACGTTATTATCTGCTGTCAATATGTTTTTTTTGTGTAATTTTGAGGCATGAAAAAGTACATTCTTGCTGCAGTGATTTCACTGCTTTGCGCGGGGCTGCTTCCTGCACAGACCAAAATCATGTCCCACAGGGGGTTCTATGCCCATCCGGGATCTTTCGAAAACACATTGACTAGCCTTTCAGGTGCTCAGAAACTTGATGTCGAGAGCGTTGAATTGGATGTCCATCTCACCACGGATGATTCGCTCGTGATTCTGCATGGTCCGATGATTCCGGGAACGAAGTTCAAGGATATTCAGAAACTGGACTATGCTACCGTCAAGAGCTGCACTCTTCCGAACGGTGATCATATTCCTTCATTGAGGGAATATTTCACCCAAGCGAAGAAAACTTCCGCTTTGAAGCTGTTCCTGGAGTTGAAGTCCCATCCGACCCCTGCAAGGGAGACTCAGTTGGCGGAAAAAGTAATTGCTCTTTGTGATGAAATGAATATGTACGATCAGGTTTGCTTCATTTCTTTCAGCGAGCATCTCTGCGATGAGGTCCTTCGCCTTCATCCAGGCGCTGAGGTGATTCCGATCACGTCAAGGAAGACATATTCAGTGAAAGAGCTTAAGGACAGGGGCTATGCCGGTGTGTCTTATAATTATAATGTGGTGATCAATTCCGCTCATTTCCTCGATGAGGCTCATGCTGCTGGTCTTCAGACGGTTCTCTGGCCAGTGAATAGCTATGACCTCGCTGATTTCGCGATGAGACACGGTGTGACCTACGTTTCGACCGACCAACCTCAAGGAATGAAGCGTCTGATGGATTCAATCCGCGAACTAAGATGGAAGCAGGAGAAGAAGTTGATCTGCTTTGACTTGGACGGAACTCTGACACAGCACAAAACTCCATTGACAGCTGCCAACAAGGCGGTTCTGGACACATTGGCCAAGCGTTATGAGATAATCATGGCAGGTGGTGGCAATTGTGCGAGGATCTACAAGCAGATGGGTGAATATCCGATCACCATTCTTGGTAACTATGGGATGGAGGAGAGCCGCATTGTAGATGGTAAATTCAAGATGGTTAGGGAAGAGAAGGCTCCTATTGATAGAAAATTCTTCCAGAAAAACTGCGACTATCTTAGGAAGAAATATGGCTACACGGACTACAAGGGAGAGCCTCTTGAGTTCCACGAGTCCGGTATGGTGACTTTCGGTCTTCTGGGCACGAAGGCGGACAAAGCGGACAAATTGTCTTTCGATCCGGATAAGATCCGCAGGCGTGCCATGTTCCCGGAGGTCAGTGAGATATTCAAGGATTATTCCGTGTTCATCGGTGGAACGACCTCTTTCGACATCACTCCTAAACGGTACAACAAGTTTGATGCTGTGATGTCCTATGCGGAAGAGAAGGGCTACACTATTGACCAGATTCTTTTCGTGGGGGATGACTTCCTAGACGGTGGCAACGACAGCCAGATTAGGCTTGGAGGCATGGATTATATCAGGATAGATGATTATACGAGATTACCAGAAAAATTGGAGTTTCTCTTCTAGAAACTCCAATTTCCCTCAACCCCCAGTCACTTCGTGACAGCCCCAGTGGGGCACTGGGGACCGTATTCCCCAGACCCCTTGCGTCGCTACGCTCCGAAAGGCTGCACTAAACCGATAAAGTCAAAAAATATCTTTGTGGTTCAGAATTGATTTCATAACTTGCGCCATCAAAATTTCAAGAGAATGATACTCGAAGCCCACACATACCGACAGCAGCAGTTCCAGCAGGGATTTCAGAGCCAGAATGTTCAGGTCCTGAACGCTTTCGTGTGTGCCGCTCTTCCAGCCTGACGGCATATTCATTACAAAAGCATATTATGGTTTAAATGAAAGGCTGGTCCTGACGGATCAGCCTTCTTCCTTTTTAAGTGTGGCTTTGTACTGGAGGGTTTGATAGATGGTTTTGAAAACACAATATATAGTTTAAGGAAATATAATACCTTTAACAAATAGACAAATTATGAGCATTGACAGATTTGATCTGGTAAGGGAATCCTTCGAGAAGAAGGCTGTTCCGGCTGAACGCCCTGAGGGCAAGACCTCCGACTACTACGGAGAACTGGTCTTTGACCGTCCGAAGATGCACAAGTACTTGGACGCCAAGACTTTGAATGCGCTCCTTGACTGCATTGACAACGGTAAGGCACTGGATAGGGTGACCGCCGACGGAGTCGCCAGGGGAATGAAAGAGTGGGCGATGGAGCACCATGTGACCCATGTGACCCACTGGTTCCAGCCTCTGACAGAGGGAACCGCGGAAAAGCACGACTCCCTGATCGACTACGACGGTAAGGGAGGTGTCATCGAGACTTTCGACGGCAAGTCCCTCGCGCAGCAGGAACCTGACGCATCCTCTTTCCCTAACGGAGGCATCCGCGCCACATTCGAGGCCAGAGGCTACACGGCCTGGGATCCGACATCCCCGGTGTTCATCATGGATGACACGCTTTGCATCCCGACCGTGTTCATCGCCTACACTGGTGAGGCTCTGGACTACAAGACACCTCTTAAGAAGGCCCTCAAGGCCGTTTCTGACGCGGCCATCCCTATCTGCCGTCTCTTTGACAAGTCTGTCTCGAAGGTATATTCCTATCTCGGGTGGGAGCAGGAATATTTCCTTGTCGATGAGTCCCTCTATGCCGCGAGACCTGACCTGATGATCACCGGCCGTACACTGATGGGGCACAGCTCATCCAAGAACCAGCAGCTGGACGACCACTATTTCGGAGCCATCCCTACCCGCGTCGCCGAGTTCATGCGTGACCTTGAGATCGCCGGTCACCGCCTTGGAATTCCGCTCAAGACCAGGCATAACGAGGTCGCCCCTAACCAGTTCGAGCTCGCTCCGATCTTTGGGGAGACCAATCTGGCCAATGATCAGAACCAGATCGTGATGAACCTGATGAACAAGATCGCCCGCAAGCACGGTTTTGTGGTCCTTCTTCACGAGAAGCCTTTCGACGGGGTGAACGGATCCGGTAAGCACAACAACTGGTCGCTCGGAACCGACACAGGCACAATGCTTCTGGCTCCTGGAAAGGACGCGAAGGGGAACCTTCAGTTTGTCACATTCTTCGTTAACGTTCTGGCCGCCGTTCAGAAGCATAACGCCCTGCTCAAGGCTTCCATCGCCACCGCCACCAATGCCCATCGTCTTGGCGCCAACGAGGCGCCGCCTGCAATCGTGTCCGCCTTCCTTGGAAAGACGATGACCGATGTGCTTCACAAACTGCTTGAGGTTCCGTCAGACACCCCGATCGAGATCGCCGGCAAGAAAGGCAAGAGCGTCGGTCTGGTGGAGATCCCTGAGATATTCGTGGACAATACCGACCGCAACAGGACCTCTCCGTTCGCTTTCACAGGCAACCGTTTCGAGTTCCGGGCCGTAGGCTCCCTGGCGAACTGCGCCGGTGCGATGACCACTCTCAATGCCGCTGTGGCTGAGCAGCTTATCGCATTCAAGAAAGATCTTGACAAGGAACTTGCCAGCGGCAAGGCCTTGAATGTGGCCATTATGGACACGCTGAAACCGATAATCTCCTCAATCATCGATGTCGTCTGCTTCGACGGCAACGGCTACACTGACGAGTGGAAGGCCGAGGCCAAGAGGCGTGGTCTGGATGTCGAGACCAGCGTTCCGGAGATGATCAAGGTGTTTACCGATCCGGCTTCGGTCAAGATGTTCAAGGAGACGGGAGTATATTCAGAGAAAGAACTTGAGGCCCGCAATGAGGTGAAGTGGGAGACCTATAGCAAGATGATCCAGATCGAGTCGCGCGTGATGGCGAGAATGGCGATCAACCACATCATCCCGGCGGCCCTTGAATATAAGTCCAAGCTTCTGAAGGAGGTCTCTTTGAGCAAGGAAGTGTTCGGTGGCACCGATGAGTGCAAGGAGGAGATCTACCTGATCAAGAGCATTTCCAAATATGTTGACCAGATCCGCGAGAAGGCTACCGCAATGGTGGAGGCCCGCAAGAAGGCCAATGTCCTTGAGGATGAATATGCCAAAGCCGTCGCCTACCATGAGATAGCCGAGAGCTTCTCCGCCCTCCGCCGTCCGATCGACAAGCTTGAGGAAATCGTTGACAACCGCACATGGCCTCTCCCTAAGTACCGTGAGCTGCTGTTCATCAGCTAGTTCCCTGAGTATCGTCCCATCCGGTCGCTGAGCTTGTCGAAGCGCCGAAACATTGAAGATCCTAAGCGCGAATCTTCCGCTTAGGTGGCCAAACAAATTCTCCGCCCCGAATTTTGCACGTTACCAAAATTCGGGGCGGAGAATTTGTTTGGCCTTGGCAGCTACAGTAGTGGAGCGAAGAGACGCATTAGGCTTTCGAGGATGCGGGAGTGCCAAGGGCGGGCGCTCCATTCCTCCAGTGTCAGCTCATGGCATTGGCGGAGGTCGTACTGGAATATTCCTTTGTTCATTATTGCGGTCTGTTCATCGTAGATGTAGGCGTTGACTTCGTAGTTGATTGCGAAGCTGCGGAAGTCTAGATTGGCGGAGCCGATGCTAGAGAGGTAGTCATCGCAGACGAAGGTCTTGGCGTGAATGAACTCTCCTTGGCGCAGGAATATTCTTACACCAGCTTGAAGAGCCTCTTCGTAGTAGGCCCGATTGGCCGGGCGCATCAGAAGATTATCGGCTACTTCAGGAAGCATTAAACGGACATCGACTCCGCAGAGTGCAGCTGTCTTGAGTGCGTCCATAACCGGCTCAGTCGGAACGAAGTAAGGGGTTTGAAGGTAGATGTACCTTTTGGCGTGTTGGAGGGCCCATTCGTAGCTCATCTGTAGGATTGGGAGAGGAA
Source organism: uncultured Bacteroidales bacterium (assembly GCA_934678915.1). Classification (GTDB taxonomy): domain Bacteria; phylum Bacteroidota; class Bacteroidia; order Bacteroidales; family UBA932; genus Cryptobacteroides. The sequence goes on along the minus strand of CAKUSF010000014.1, from coordinate 5,514 downwards.
GGTCGGGCTCGTCAGGGACAATCTGCACCAACTTGTCTTTTAGGATCGGGTGTGTGGCGTGGAAGTCGATTTCATCGGGCACTTCGACAGGCACGGTCACTTCGACAGGCTCAGTCACTTCGACAGGCTCAGTGACCGAATGTGGTGCCTCAGTGACCGTAGTGGACTTCTTGGCCATCGGATAGAAGTCGATCATCGCCTTGTCAATCGTGCCGCCACCAGTCAGCCATGAGTCTAGAAATGTGTACTGGAGTACGGCCACAGCGTCACCAGTGATCCTCATGTGGGTGTCACGCCAAAGACGGAAATAGTGGTCGTTGATGTTCATGCCACCAGTGTAGCCGATCTTCCCGTCAATTACCACAATCTTTCTGTGGTTCCTGTAGTTGAGTTTTGTCGCCAGATCTAGGACATGCATCCTTGGATTGGTGAATTTGACGACCTCCACTCCGGCTTTCCTCATGTCGTTGTAGTAGGCGGATGCAATTGGAAAATTGGCGATGTTCTCGTACAGAAAGCGAACTTTGACTCCCTCATGTGCCTTCTGCATAAGAAGTTGTTTGATGGCCTTGCTGCCTTTGTCGTTGCCAAAATGGAAATATTCAATATGAATTGATTCCTTGGCAGCAAGAATATCCTTGCAGAGTAAGTCGAATTTGCGCTGCCCGTTTGTGATGATTTCCAAATCGTTACCGCCAGTGACCGAAGGGTAGCTCTCAGCCCCGAGCAGTCTGGCTAAGGGGCGAAATTCTTCGCGGATTTGTGCCTCGTTGTCGTGACCGAAAAGGATTCTGTTCAGTTCAGGTGTAGTCCCGGCTTCGAAGATGTCCCTATACCTTTGATGCCGTCGGTTGAAGATCCAGTGATGCCGGTAGTTGATGCCGAACATTAGGTAGAGGGCCAGACCGATCACTGGAAGCACTGCGATGACAAGCAGCCACGCGAATTTCCTTCCTGAATCTCCTCGATCAACCAAAATGATGGTGAATACGCTGAGAATCAGGAGCCCGTACAAGACTGTGAGAATCCATTGGAGCATAAGTGCTTAGACAATTACTCCAATAAGAGTCGCGGAGGTGCAGGACTGTACCTTGACATTGACATAGTCTCCGGCCTTGTGCCCTTTGCAAGGGAACACACACATTTTGTTGCTTCCGGAGCGCCCACAGAACTCCTCAGGATTTTTCTTGGATGGGCCTTCGACTAGTACCCTGAACACTTTCCCGACATCATTCTGGTTGCTTTTTAGACTCAGTTCGTTTTGGAGAGCAATGATCTCGTTCAACCTTCTGGTCTTGACATCAAGGGGAACATCATCCGGGTAATGCCTTGCGGCCAAAGTTCCTGGGCGTTCGGAGTAGTAGAACATGTAGGCGTAGTCGAATCCTACCTTGCGGAAAAGTTCCAGTGTCTGAATATGATCTTCCTCGGTCTCGGAGCAGAATCCTGCAATTACATCTGTGGTGATTCCGCAGCCTGGAAGGACTTCTCGAATCTTCGCCACACGTTCAAGGTACCATTCTGAAGTGTAGCGCCTTCTCATCTTTTCCAGAAGTCTGTCGCTGCCTGATTGTACTGGCAGATGAATATGATTGCAGATGTTTTCGTGCCTTGCCATTGTATTTATCAAATCATCACTGATGTCTTTCGGATGATTTGTGGCGAAGCGCACGCGAAGTTCCGGACTGATTTCCGCAACCATTTCCAGCAATTTTGGGAAGTCACATCCCTCACCTTCAGACGGCTTCCAGTTGTAGGAATCCACGTTCTGTCCGAGCAGGGTCACTTCCTTGTAGCCTTTCCTGAAAACATCACGGGCTTCATCCACGATTGTCTGCGGATCTCTGCTTCTTTCTGCTCCTCTAGTGTAAGGTACCACGCAGTACGAGCAGACATTGTTGCATCCTCTCATGATTGAAATAAAGGCTGAGACACCGTTTCTGTCTGTCCTGACTGGAACGATGTCTGCATAGGTCTCTTCGTGAGAAAGCATTACATTGATTTGAGGCTTGTCCGGAGCTATGTCCCTGAGCAGGGCCGGAAGGGTTCTGTAGGAATCAGGACCAGCCACAAGGTCAACCTTGTGAGTGTCAAGCAACTTGTCCTTTAGTCTTTCGGCCATGCATCCAACAATTCCAACAACAACGCCAGGCCGCGATTCTTTTTGCTTATGGAAAACCTCTATTCGTCCCCAAATCCTTTGCTCGGCATTGTCCCTTACCGAGCAGGTGTTGGCGAGGATCACATCAGCCTCATCCATGGACTCAGTCCGATGATAACCTTCTTTTTCCAGAATCGAGAAAATCACCTCTGAGTCACCGACATTCATCTGGCAACCATAAGTTTCTATGTATATCCTTTTCATTACGTATTATTAACTGTCTTGTGCAAAGATATGGATTTTTCACTATCTTTGTAGAAATAGTGTTGACAAAATGAAGATATTCAATAGGAACATATTCATTGTTTTGGCTATTTTGATTGCTAGTGCAGTTTTTTCCGGGTGCTCTGGTTTGAGAAAGGTCAAGGACATAAAAGTTACCTCATGCGGCCTGGAATCATATTCATTGAAAGGGCTTCGCTCTGTTGATGCTGTGCTTGCGGTCGGCATTGACAACCCGACTTTCGCGTTCAAGGTTATGGATGTAAGCGGCACGGTGAAGTACATGGGAGAGGATTTCGCTACCTACACAGCCGACACGATCAGTGTTGACAAAAAATGCTCGAAGGTCTATGACCTGCCTTGTACCGCTACTTTGAGCGATGGAATAAGCCTAATGAAATTGATGCAGATAGTGAAAAAAGGGAACCTTGAAGGGTTCACTACTGATGTTACTGCCACCGTGAAGTTGAAGAGTGGGGCAGGGAAGACATTTAGATTCAAGAATATCGATCTTAATGAAATGGCAAAATAGTCTTATGAACATCATGACTAACAAATTCTTTGCTGTAGTACTTTTGCTCATTGCATCACTATCAGTCTCTTTTGCTCAAGAACGAGACACGGTCATCTATCGGCAAAGTGCAGCGATGGATTCAACCTTGATAGGCAAGAGCATATTCAATCTTCTTTCTGCAAGGCATGATAATGAGGGGACCAATGTGACATTGCATCAGTCGCAACGCATTTTGGATGCCTTTGAATCTTATTTGGCTGCAAATTCCTCAAGGGCACAAACCGGCTTCAGAGTCAGGATATTCAATGACAACAAGCAGACTTCGAGGAATGATTCAGAGTTGGCTTTGGTGCGATTTAAAGGGATGTTTCCGGGAGTGTCCGCCTATCGGACATATTCCAATCCTTTTTTCAAGGTGACTGTGGGAGATTTCCGTACAAGGTCCGAAGCCATGCAGCTTCTTCAGCAGGTTAAGGGAACATTCCCGACTGCATTCATCGTAAGGGAGACAATCGGTTATCCTGTTGTTGACCGGTTCCATTCCTACACTGTTGAAAAGATAGTGACAGATAATCAGGATTAAGTTATGCTCAAGCAAGGATTAGAACTCAAACAGACTCAGAAACTTTCCCCTCTCCAGATTCAGACAATCAAGCTTATCGAACTTCCGATTCAGGAGTTGGAGCAGAAGGTGAAATCTGAACTTGAGGACAATCCGGTGCTTGATGATTCTCCGGCACCGGACAAAAATGAGGACAGTGATGAGCCTAAGGACATTTCCATTGACGAGATAGATGAGAACGATCCGATTCCTTCCTACAAGCTGCATGTCAATAACTACGGTAAGGATGAACGCCCTCAGTACAACACGTTCTCAGTTAAAGAGAGCTTTACTCAGAGTTTGATGGAACAGCTTGGCTACCGTAACCTGTCCAAGCACGATCACGATGTTGCGGCATTCATCATCGGCAGTTTGGATAGTGACGGGTATCTTCGCAGGGACATTGACAGCATTGTGGATGATCTGGCGTTCAGGGCGAACATAGAGTCTAGTCCTGAGGAGGTCTTGAATATGCTGAAAGTCATTCAGGAGTTTGAGCCAGCTGGGGTTGGTGCAAGGGATTTGCGGGAGTGTCTTTTACTTCAGCTCAAGGCTCAAAAGCAGACAAAGGAAGTGCAGGTCGCTGAGACGATTCTGACTGACTATTTTCAAGAATTTTCAAACAGACATTTCCAGAAGATTATTACTAGGCTTGGTCTTACCGAAGAAGACATGAAGGCTGTCATGGCCAGAATTGTCAAGTTGAATCCTGCTCCTGGTGGGCAGATTGATGATTCTTACAATGATCAGGCTCAGCAGATTGTCCCTGACTTTGTGCTCACGTTGGATAACGGTGAACTTAAGTTGACCATGCCGAGGTTCAACATTCCTGAGATCCGTGTGAATCACAAGTATGCAGAGCTTCTTGCGGAGGCTCAGGGGTCATCGGATAGGCAGAAAAAGGAGGCCGCTACTTTTGTGAAGCAGAAATTGGATTCTGCTAAATGGTTTGTCGAGGCCTTGAAGCAGCGTTACAACACTTTGGAGAGTACCATGAAAGCCATCATTGACTATCAGCATGACTATTTCATGGATGGAGATGAGTCGCATCTTAAGCCGATGGTTCTCAAGGACATCGCTGAGAGAACTGGTTTTGACATTTCAACGATTTCCAGAGTGGTCAACAGCAAGTACATTGAGACGCATTTCGGGATATTCCCTCTTAAGTATTTCTTTTCTGAGGGACTTGAGAATCAGGATGGGGAGGAAATTTCCACGCGAGAACTCAAAAAGGCTCTTCGTGAGTGTGTGGATGCAGAGAACAAGCGTAAGCCTTTGACTGATGATCAGTTGGTGGCTGAGATGAACAAACGTGGGTACAAGGTGGCGCGCCGTACGATCGCCAAGTACCGTGATCAACTCGACATCCCTAAGGCTCGCCTCCGCAAGGAACTATAGCTTTGCACCGTAGGCGAGGTCTCCAGCGTCACCGAGGCCAGGGACGATGTAGGAATGGCTGGTCAGTTCTTCATCGACAGCGGCAGTCCAAAGGGTAGTGTTCTCAGGAAGGTGCTTCTGAAGGTACTCGATGGCGTAGATGCTGGCGATAGGACAGACGAAATGTGTGTGGGTCGGCTCTCCGCCTTCAAGGACGAGTTTGTTGTAGGCAATCTCTATTGAGGAACCAGTTGCAAGCATCGTGTCAGCGAGGATAAGGAGTTTCCCTGTCAAATCAGGACAAGTGCAGTATTCCACGTTGATGTGGAAATCATCTCCCTTATCGTACTTCCTGAAAGCAGCAATGAAAGCGTTCTCTGCATTGTCGAAGACATCAAGAATCCCTTTGTGGAGAGGCAGTCCGGCGCGCAGGATGGTGGAAACCACAATCTTTGCATCGCATGTGCGGACTCTTGCTGTGGCAAGAGGGGTGATAACATCCTTCGGGCTGTAGTCCAGCACTTTACTGATTTCGTAGGCAAAGATGTGCCCCAACCTTTCTAGGTTGTAACGGAAACGGAGGCTGTCTTTCTGAACGGTTTTGTCACGCATCTGCGCAACGATGTTGTTGAGGACCGA
>CAKUSF010000013.1 GCA_934678915.1 uncultured Bacteroidales bacterium | reverse complement strand
CGGGAATCGAACCCGCACGGACATTTCTGTCCAAGGGATTTTAAGTCCCTCGTGTCTACCATTTCACCACCAAGGCAATAGATTGCAAAGTTACTAAAAAATCTTAAAAGTACTTCTTTTCCTGCCGGTAAAGTGCTATAAAGATAAAAATCAGCACAGTGAAAGCCCAAAGGGAGGAGCCTCCGTAGCTAAGAAGAGGCAGTGGGATGCCGATGACGGGCATTAGGCCGATTGTCATACCGATGTTGATGAAAAGGTGCATGAATATGCATGAGGCCACACAGTAGCCGTAGATTCGGGTGAACGACTCACGACTTTTTTCAGCATCGGAAATGATTCTTATTATGAGAAAAACATAAAGCGAAATCACAACAAAGCAACCAACGAATCCCCATTCTTCTCCAACCGTGCAGAATATGAAATCGGTGCTCTGCTCAGGCACAAAACCGAAAGTAGTCTGGGTGCCTCCAAGGAAACCTTTACCGGTCAGTCCTCCGGATCCAATCGCAATCATACTCTGATTGACATTGTATCCAACTCCGGTAGGGTCCTCTTTCATGCCGAGAAGCACTTCTATTCTCTTACGCTGGTGATCTTGAAGAATGTTGTTGAAAATGAAGTCTGTGGAGAAAATCAGAGCAATCCCTGCAATCAATCCCAGTGCAGACAACGACAAGAATCTTTTGCGCGCCTTATACCCTTGAACAATCATGAAAGGAATCACGCATGCGCACACACCAATCAGGACATAGAGAGGATTAAGTCGTCCGAAGAAACTTTCGGGATTGAATAGTCCAAGAATCCAAGGCAAAAGACAGAAGATCAGAAAAGCACCGGTACTGATCCAGAACATAATGCCAAACCTACTTGATTCCAAAGTGTTGCAGACAAGCAAAATCCCAATTAGCACAAGCATGGAGACATACGGTGAAGCTGTCAGCGTCAGGATAAACAACAATGCCGCAACTCCTATGCAGAAGATCCACCAGCCTGAAAACCCTTCACGGTACATCACGAAGATGAATCCTACATAAACCAAGGCAGAACCTGTCTCACTCTCTGCCAAAATCACAAGCATCGGAACCCCTAGAATCAAGGCCGTAAGCATAAAGTCCTTGAATCTGGTAATCTTGAAGTTAGCCTGACTCATTACCGTGGCCAAGAGCAACGAAGTGGTGATTTTGGACACTTCGGCAGGCTGGAACCGTATGGGGCCAAATTCAAACCATGAGCGGGACCCTTTGACTTCAACGCCAAGGAATATGACAGCGACAAGTAAACACAGTACTCCCAGGTACAAAGGTACCGAAGCGCTTTCCCAAAGTTGAGCATTGACTACGAACAGAATTAGAGCCGCAAGGCCAAGCGCTGTCAGAATCCAAACAAACTGCTTTCCACAGCGAAAATTGTAATCGAATATGCTTGCAGGACCGTCAGAGTGAATGGAGGCATAGATGTTCACCCAACCTATGATAATGAGCACCAGATAGGTGATCACCAAGGTCCAGTCAACACTTTTTTTAATTCCTCTGTCCGAAAAATTCTCCATCACTTGATCCCATTAATATGTTTTCACGCGAGACATCAAGTCCCCCTGAAGAACCCTGTCTTCCAGCGGGCGACGTTGTTCGCTGATCTCTCCGTTGAGGTACCTCTCAACCAAAAGAGATGCAATCGGAGCAGCCCACGTGGCACCGAAACCAGCGTTCTCTATGTAGGCTGCAACAGCAATCTTAGGATTGTCTTTCGGGGCAAAGCAGAGGAACACGGAATTGTCAGCTCCGCGCGGATTCTGGGCGGTTCCGGTTTTTCCGCAGATGTCAAGTCCAGGAACCGCTGCAATTGAGGCTGTTCCGCCTGAACCGAAACCACTATTCACGGCTCTCCACATTCCTTGTATAACTTTCTTGAAGTTTGTGGTGTCCACCATCGTGTACTGCCTCTCGTAATATTTCGGATCAATCTCCACACCATCAGAGGCCTTCACTATATGCGGAATCTTGTACCAACCTCTGTTGGCAACAGTGGCAGCAAGATTGGCAATCTGCATAGGTGTAGCACCTACCTCACCCTGGCCGATGGAAATCGAAATGATGGTTGTAAACTTCCATCCTCCTTTCCCATAACGTTTGTTGTACAGTTTTGAAGTCGGTATAGTCCCTCCTAACTCAGCGGGGAAGTCTGTCCCCAATTTGTGCCCAAAACCAAAACTTTGGACATATTCATTCCATTTGTCAAGAGCTTCTCCGATGTCATGGTACTTCCTGTTTTCAAGAATATTCTTGAGCACATAGCAGAAATAGCCGTTGCAAGACATCATGATGGCTTCTTCCAGATTCAAAGGAGACTTGTGGACATGGCACCCCAGTTTATGATTGCCGAAGTGGTAGCCCTGACTGCACGGGTAGGTGATTTCGGTGTTTAATGTTCCTTCCTGAAGCCCGATCAGACCATTGACAAGCTTGAACACAGAACCCGGAGGATAAGGGGCTTGGACGGCTCGGTTGAACATCGGCTTGTGCGGGTCTTTGATGATTTCGTCATAATGCTGCCCTATGTCAGCCAACATGCTCACATCGACACCTGGGCTAGAGACCAAAGTGAGTATTTCACCGGTTCGTGGCTCAATGGCAACAAGGCTTCCTACCTTGTTCCTCATCAATTCTTGGCCGTATTGCTGAAGATCAGCATCAATCGTTGTGTAAACGTCATGTCCAGGAACGGCTTCCTTGTCCATTTCCCCGTCCTTGTACCGCTGTTCGATTTGATTGTGGGAGTTACGCAAGTAGATGTGGTACCCTTTTTCCCCTCGCAGTTCCTTTTCTCGTGCAGCCTCTATTCCTGTTTTCCCGGCATAATCACCGGAACGATACTCACCGGTGTGCTTCTCAATGTATCCAGCATCAACTTCGGAAACGTAACCCAAAAGATTGCCACCTGCGTTGACAGGATAGTCTCTGATGCTTCTGGCCTGTCCTCTAAATCCGGGAAAATTATACTGAAGCTCAGCGAACTTCATGTAGGATTCCGGCTTTATCTGTTTTAGCATCACCACACTCTGATAGCCAATCCGACGACGATTTTTAGCATATTCCTTCATCTTGCCTCTAATGAAATCCGGAGTCACATTTAGTGCATCAGCTAGCATCAGAGTGTCGAACTGCTTAACTTCTCTAGGAGTGACAAGGATGTCGTAAGTGACTTTGTTGCTGACGATTATCTTTCCGTTACGATCATAGATGATGCCCCTTGTCGGATAGATGATGTCATAGACCATCGAATTGTTGGACGCATTGATTTTGTATTTGTCATCGATGATTTGGATGTAGAACAACTTGCACAGAATAATCACCGCGATGACCAACAACCCTATAATCAAAGTTTTGCCTCTACCTTCTGTCTTCATAGGCCAGGAGATTGATAACACAGATTGACGCAAGGTAACTTGCCATGGTTGACAGACCCAGTTTGGTGGCAATGAACCATGTTGGTCTTGTGCCTGCGCAATCAGCGATGACATAGACAAGAAGGAATAGAGCAGTCATCAAGATGAAGGCCAGAGAGACCCTTGCGAATCCGTATTTCCGGACGGTGACACTCTCTTTTTGTTCAAAGGGCTCGTTGCCGAAAAACATGCCAATGACGGGACGCCTAAGCAAGGCCACAGGGACAAGCGACATGGCATTGAGGCCGAGAGTACCTTCTGCAAAGAAATCCACAGCCAAGCCCGTGACAAAGGCAATCAGCATCGCGCGAACAGTGTCAATCTTTGTAGGAATGCAGAAGACCATCACTGGCAGGATTGTCATCATCATGAAAGGCGTGAAATGAAAGTAGTTGCTCAAAATCATCTGAGCAACTGTCAACAGAATGTAAGTCAATGCAAAACTGTTTTTCATTTTTCTGACAACTCTTCTTGCTTTTCGATGGCTTCGATTTCCTCCGACCTCGTGTTAGACACTATCGTGACATATTTCAAGGCCTTGTGATCTTGGAACAGCTTAACTTTAATCTCGTTTGTGGCCCCATTTATGATTTTTGACTCTCCGGCTACTCCAATCGGAATGTCTGGAGGAAAAATCGTAGAATATCCGCTAGTATAGACAGTGTCTCCGGGTGCAAATTTGAACTGAAGTGGAATCTCCTTAAGAATAGCCCCGTCAGAACTTATGCCATCCCAGGCAAGAGGACCCACAGCCCCGGAATTACCTAATCTGGCACTGATGAATAGTTCAGTGTTGAGGAATGAAATAGCGTAGGAATAGTGAGCACTGACTGCATCGATTATTCCTATAACGCCTTGAGATGTGATTATCCCAGAGTTACGAATCACCCCATCATCACTACCTTTGTCGATAATTAGGTAGTTGTGCTGGCTGTTCGTACTTGATTTGATGATTGTTGCAGGGATGTAGTTGAACCCATCGTCCATTTGTGGACGCCTCAACGAGTCTTTTGCGCTAAGAGCTGATTCGTACCTGCGCACAAGTCTCTGAAGTCGGTCATTCTCCAAAGCCAACGCATCATTCTGTTTCTTAAGAGAAAAGTAGTTGGAGACACTTTGTGTTGCACCCCATGTACTAGCCATAAACCCATGAGAAATCCTCGCTATCCAAAGTCTTTGAATCTGGCTGTTGTTGGATAACATCAGAACAGCCGCGACCTCCAGAATAATGAAGACCGCGACCGTGAAAATGCTCTGAGCGACAGATCTCTCCTTTGGCATTATCGCATAAGGAATGAATAGTTGGATGTCTTCTTAAGGGCTATGCAGGTGCCTCTGGCCACAGCGCGGAGCGGATCCTCTGCAACATGGAATTGGATGTTGACCTTCTCTGTGAACCTCTTGGCAAGGCCACGAAGCAGTGCACCTCCACCAGACAGGAATATTCCATTCTCAACAATGTCGGAATATAACTCCGGAGGTGTCAACTCAAGTACATGGAGAATTGACGATTCCAGCTTCGCGATGGACTTGTCTAGGCAGTGCGCAATCTCCTGATAGGTAACTGTAGCCTCTACTGGATGAGCTGTCATCAAGTTTGGTCCGTTCACAACAAATGGCTCTGGTTCCTCGTCAAGATCTGGGATGACTGCACCGACCGCGAACTTGATTTTTTCAGCGGTGGTCTCTCCAATCTTTATGTTGTGCTGTTGGCGCATGTAGTACTGGATGTCGCTGTTGAACACATCACCTGCAGTGTTGATGCTCTCCTGTTGCACGATACCTCCAAGGGATATTACAGCGATCTCAGCGGTACCTCCACCGATGTCCACTACCATGTTGCCTTTAGGTGCCTCTACATCGAGACCAATTCCCAAAGCAGCTGCCATAGGCTCATAAATCAAGTAAACATCACGTCCTCCTGCATGCTCACATGAATCGCGTACGGCTCTGATCTCCACTTGTGTACTTCCCGAAGGAATGCCCACGACAATCTTAAGGTTAGGGGTGAACAGAGACTTTTTCTTGCTGTTAACCTGCTTGATGAAGCCTTTGATCATCATCTCCGCAGCGTTGAAGTCAGCGATCACACCGTTCCTCAGAGGCCTGATGGTCTTGATCCCAGGGTTCGTGTGCTCGTGCATGAGTTTGGCCTGTCGGCCAATGGCGATGCATTTGCCAGTGTTGTTGTCTATGGCGACAATGCTCGGAGCATCCATGACAATCTCGTCATTCCTGAAAATGACGGTGTTGGCAGTTCCGAGATCCATCGCTATCTCTTGTGTCAGAAATGAAAATGCCATAACTGAATATATCGTTTCTTTTAATAACCTTTAATGTGTACTATACAATTTGTAAATATACGAAAAAAGTTATATTTGTAAGAATTATTATGGACAGAAATAAAATATTAATCGTTATGGCCGCTGGTAGCGGTGTCAGAATGGGCTCCTCAATCCCGAAACAATTCTTGGATTTGGATGGAGTTCCAGTCCTCCGCAGATCCATTGAGAAGTTTGTCTCTGCGATCCCCGGAATCAAGGTTATCACCGTTCTTCCGAATGAGCATATTCCATTTTGGAAGGAATACTGCCTATCCTCCGGCTTTAACTATCCGCAAACATTGGTAGCTGGAGGGATTACACGCTTTCATTCCGTAAGAAACGCCCTAAGCAAGGTTCCTGACGGAGCTGTGGTGGCAATCCATGATGGAGTTCGTCCCCTCCTTTCAACCGAATTGATCAAGAATATGTTCGCTCAGATGGATTCTGTTTCGGTACGGGCTCTGATTCCGGTCGTGCCCTCGGTTGACACTTTGAAGGTCATTGACAAGGTTAAGGATGAGGACGGCAATGAAGTACTGATTTCTCCAGAGGGGGAAGAAGTTGACCGTAGCCGTATTTTCGGGGCTCAGACTCCGCAGATGTTTCTGTCTGAGGATATTAAAGCTGCATATTCACAAGCCTTTGACACTGCGTTTACCGATGACGCCTCGGTAGCGCGTAAAAATAGAATACCTCTTTCCTTCTGTAACGGAGAGAGGTATAATTTCAAACTGACGTCCCCAGAGGATCTTTCCCTCGCGAGGTTAATTATTTCTTCTTGGCGAACTCGTCAGGCTGATAGGTAGTGCGTTTGTAGTCTTTGACCCAGACTTGACGTTCGATAGCCTGGTCAAGAGAGATCATCGTCTCTGTTGACTGGATGTACGGAATGTTCTGGATTGTGTTGATAAGGATCTCCATAAGGTGATCATTATCAAAACAATAGGCCTTAAGAAGCAGTGCGGCCTTACCTGTTACGAAGTGACACTCAACAATCTCGGCAATCTTCTTAAGATTTGCCACAACTTCTGGGTACTTGTCAGCCTCCGAAAGTGTGACACTGATGAAAGCGCACACGTTGAGTCCCAAGGCCTGAGGTTTAACTAAGAGCCTTGATCCTGTGATGACCCCATTGGTCTCTAATCTTTTCACCCTCTGGTGAATGGCGGCTCCCGAAACTCCACACTCACGAGCGATTTCCAGGAAAGGCATCCTGGCGTTGTTGACCAAGAATGAAAGAATCTTCTGGTCAATCTGATCAATGTGATAAGTTGCCATTGCTTTCGATTTATAACTAAACAGCCGCTAAATTATGTAAAAAAAATTAAAATATCAAGATTTCTTAAACTTTCTTCGCCCTTTTTCAGTTGGTTTGGAATTGTTAATTATCTCCAGACAGGCAGCCTCAGTAAGCGTGCCCGCATCAGTGCCCTTTGGTATCCTATAATTTGACCCACCGTGTTTGATGTAGGGACCGTAGCGTCCGTTGATGACCTGAATGTCATTGTCTTTATATTCAGAGATTACTGAGTTCGCTGCGGTTTTGTTCAATCCCTCCTCAATAATCCCCTCGCATTCTTCCAAAGTTATCTTGAGCGGGTCTTTCCCACGAGGAATTGAGAAATTCTTGTCCCCGTATTTGATGAACGGTCCGAAACGTCCTTTCAGAGCGATCACCTCAATGCCATTGTACTGGCCGACTGTCCTAGGAAGACGGAACATCTTCAGGGCCTCTTCAAGGGTCATGTTTTCAATGAGTTGATCCTTTCCAAGGGAAGCATACTGGGCTTTCTCTCCTTCTCCTTTTTGGATGTAAGGACCGAATTTGCCGAATTTGGCGACTATCTTGTTACCTTCTTCATCAACTCCGAGTTCTTTGGACACATGGCTATAGTCACCTTCGCGCAGAACCTCCTCCACTTTCTTGTGGAACGGAGAGTAAAATTCTCCGATGACTTCGTTCCAAACCAGATTGCCATCGGCTATCTGGTCGAAATCTTTCTCGACGTTGGCCGTGAAGTCATAATCCATGATGTCGGTAAAGTACTTTTCAAGATAATCAGTCACGATCATTCCGATCTCCTGAGGGAGCAGTTTGCCCCTTTCGGCTCCCACCGTTTCAATCTTGGTCTTTTCGGAAATTATGCCGTTATTTAATTCTAAGTCGTTAACAGACACCTTTCTACCTTCTTTGTCTCCTTTTACGATGTAGCCTCGCCCAGTGGTCAGCGTGGCGATTGTTGGTGCGTAAGTGGAAGGGCGGCCAATACCAAGTTCCTCCAACTTCTTTACCAAGGTGGCTTCTGAATATCTCGGTGGCGCTGAGGTGAACTTGCATTCGGCATCAATCCCTTTTTCTTCCATCGTGGCTCCTACCTGAAGATCCGGGAGAATTACCTCTTCTTCCTCGGAATCCGGAGAGTCAGAACCTTCGATGTACAATTTTAGGAAACCGTCAAATAGTACCTGTGTGGCTTGTGCGGAAAACTTCTCGGCCCTCTTGTCTGATGACACCTTAATGGTTGTGTTAAGAACTTTTGCATCAGCCATTTGCGAAGCCACAGTCCTCTTCCAAATTAAGTTATAAAGTTTCTGCTCTTGTGCCGTACCCTCGATCGCGGTGTTCTCTATGAAAGTCGGACGGATGGCCTCATGTGCCTCCTGAGCTCCTTTGCTATGGGTTTTGAATTGACGTGTTTTTGAATATTCAGGCCCATAATTTTCGACAATGAATTTCTTGGCGGTGTTTAGAGCGAGGGTGGAAAGATTTGTGGAATCTGTTCTCATGTACGTGATTAGACCGCGTTCGTAAAGACTTTGAGCCACTCTCATGGTAATGCTCACCGGGAAGCGCAGTTTTCTGGCTGCCTCTTGTTGGAGCGTGGAAGTCGTGAACGGAGCAGTCGGGAATCTGTTAGCCTCTTTCTTTCCCACATCCGAGACAGTGAATGATGCTCCGATGCAATCCTGAAGGAATCCGCGGGCTTCATCAATCGTCTTGAACTTAGTGTCCAGCAGAGCCTTGACTTTTACAGATGCTGGAAGGCCTACGGGATGGAAGATGGCTTCAACCTTGTAATAAGCCTCATTTTCGAATCCCATGATCTCTTTTTCCCTTTCTACCACAAGTCTCAACGCTACGGACTGAACTCGACCAGCGGAAAGCTTAGGCTGGATCTTTCTCCAAAGAATAGGTGACAGCTCAAATCCCACAAGCCTGTCAAGAACTCTACGAGCCTGTTGGGCATTGACAAGGTTCATGTCTATGGAGCGCGGATTCTGAACTGCGTTCACAATAGCATCTTTAGTGATTTCATGGAACACGATTCTTCGGGTCTGCTCCTTCTTAAGTCCGAGAGTTTCGAAAAGATGCCATGAGATGGCCTCTCCCTCTCGGTCTTCATCGGATGCCAACCACACAGTAGAAGCACTTTCCACTGCTTTCTTCAGCTCAGCCACCACCTTCTTTTTGTCTGATGGGATGACATATTCAGGCATGAAGCCTTTCTCCACATCCACGCTCAGTTTCTTATCCTGAAGGTCTCTGATGTGGCCGAAACTGGATTTTACCTGGTAATCGTTGCCCAGGAATTTCTGTATAGTCTTGGCTTTGGCCGGAGACTCGACGATAACTAGATTGTCTGCCATATTCTACTATTTTACAAGCATTTCATAGATAGTTTGTAATTTCACTCTGCAAAGTAAACCACAAAGAGGGCAATTTTCCAAATTTTGTTATAAATTTGTCCCTATTATGACCGAAGCGACTCGAAAGAAAATTACAAAGTGGTTCTGGATTCTGATCACGTTTCCAGTGCTCTTTCTCATTATTATGATCTTCTTGGTCTGGGCTTTCGCTGACATCCCTTCATTCAAGGATTTGGAGAACCCGGACAACAAGCTTGCCACTCAGGTTATCGCTGAAGATGGAGAAATCCTGACAACTTTCCACATTGAGAACAGGACTTACGTTTCCTATGATGAAATCTCTCCGAATCTCGTCCACGCTGCTGTGGCAACGGAGGATGTGCGTTTCTACAAACATTCCGGAATCGATTTCAAGGGTTTGGGACGAGTTCTTGTCAAGACTATTTTGCTGCGCAACTCAAGCCAAGGCGGTGGAAGTACAATAACCCAGCAGCTTGCCAAAACTCTCTATCCTAGAGCGGACATGGGGCGTAAGATTCCGGGAATATACCATGCCAAGATGGTGTGGATCAAGTTGAAGGAATGGATTACGGCTGTCAAATTGGAAAGAGACTACACTAAGGACGAGATCATGACGATGTATCTCAACTCCATATTCTTTGGCAGTGGAGCCTATGGCGTGCGCTCTGCATCGGAAACATTCTTTGGCAAACTTCCTTCCGATCTCACTGTTGAAGAGAGTGCGATGCTGGTGGGAATGGTCAACAAGCCTACAAGGTACAACCCAGCGATTAACCCAGACAAAGCTCTGGTCAGAAGGAACTTCGTCATCGGACAGATGGAGAAGGCCGGCTATCTGAACAAGGCTCAAAGAGATTCGTTGCGTCTAATCCCTATTGAACTGAACTATGAAGTTCAGGATCATAACGCTGGTCTTGCTCCGTATTTCCGTGACATGGTTCGCCGTGTCATGAATGCCAGAAAGCCTCGTAAATCAGACTATTACATAGCGGAAGACTACTCTGCGGATTCCCTTGCTTGGGCTTCGGACGATTTATACGGCTGGCTTGAGAAAAACAAGAAGGCAGATGGCTCAAAGTATGATCTGGACAGGGATGGCCTGAGAATCTACACTACGATCAACTACAAGATGCAGAAATATGCTGAGGAGGCTGTTGCGGAGAGGATCAAAGCTCTTCAGGCAGATTTCCGCAGGGATCTGCGAAGCAAGACCAACAAGCCTTTCTCCAATGACATTGATGCTGAGACCAGAGACCGAGTGATGCGTCAGGCTCGACGCTGGAGCGACCGTTACCGCACTTTGAAGAAGGAAGGACTGTCTGAGGCTCAGATTCTAAAGACATTCTCTCAGCCGGTCAAGATGCGTGTTTTCGCTTATAACAAGAAAGGCTACGCTGACACGACAATGACTCCGGATGATTCGATCCGTTACTACAAGTCCATACTTCGTACCGCATTTGTGGCGATGGAGCCTGGGACAGGCCATGTCAAGGCCTACGTCGGTGGACCGAACTACCGTTACTTCAAGTATGATAATGTACGTCAGGGAAAGCGTCAGGTCGGTTCGACAATCAAACCTTTCCTCTACACTTTGGCGATGCAGGAGGGTATGACCCCTTGCGACAAAGTTGTTAACCTGCCCCAGACTTTCGTCCTTCCGGATGGTAACACTTGGACTCCGCGAAGCACTGACAAAGAAGAGTGGATTGGAAAGACGGTTACTCTTAAATGGGGCCTTACCAACAGTTCCAACAACATCTCAGCCTATCTGATGAAACAGTTCGGACCTGAGGCTATGGCAGACATGATGAGAAGAATGGGCATTCAGAGTCACATAGATGAGGTCCCTGCACTCTGTGTTGGCCCGGCAGACCTTTCTCTTTGGGAGATGGTTGCCGCTTACAACACATTCCCTTCTAGAGGAGTCTATATCGAGCCTCTTTTCGTCACAAGAATAGAAGACAACCAAGGCAATGTCATCAGTGAGTTCACTAACCGCAAACGTGAGGCAATAGGTGAGAACACCGCCTACCTGATGGTCAATCTGATGGAAGGCGTAGTTCAAGGCGGTACTGCCAGCCGACTCCGTTATCGTTACAAATTGATGGGGGAGATTGCTGGAAAGACTGGAACTACCAACGACAACGCTGATGGTTGGTTCATTGGTTACACCCCGACACTAGTTGCGGGAGTTTGGACCGGAGCAGAAGACAGACAGGTTCATTTCCAATCTATTACCTACGGCCAAGGGGCGCACATGTCCTTGCCGACTTGGGGAATATTCATGCGGAAGGTCGTTGAGGACGGCACTTTGGGCGTTTCCGAAAGTGACCGATTTATCGCCCCTGCGGGAGTGAGTCTTGATCTGAACTGCACTGGAGGCAATGAGGATGCCTCAGTCGAAACTCAGCAGAAAACGGAAGATTACTATTTTGAATAATTAAGGAATATATATGGGCAAGTACAAGCGGATAGCTGTGATTTATGGTAGCGACTCCTCAGAATGGGAGGTCGCATGCCGCAGCGGGGAGTTTGTCGCTTCACGCATAGACGGGACTAAGTACGATGTCTATGAGATTTTTGCACGTTTTGGCAAATGGTCGCTAGTTGCCATGAAGAAGCGCGATGCTATGCGAATCCCTTTTGCCGAGGGTGCAAGGCCGGAAATAGACAAGACTGACTTTTCAGTCAAAGTCTATGGCGAAAAGATTAATTTTGACTATGCCTACATCGTTCAGCATGGTACTCCAGGTGAGAACGGATTGCTTCAGGGCTATCTCGAAATGCTGGGGATTCCTTTCAGTAGTTGCAGTGCGTTTGTCTCTGCAATTGCCTTTGACAAGTTCGCATGCAAGAGCTATTTACGAGAGGTGGATTTTGTGAAATGTGCCCCAGATGTCTTCGTCCGCAATGGTATGGACATCGATGCGGTTTGCCGTAAAGTAGTGGATAATTTGACTTTCCCTGTGTTTGTAAAACCTACGGACGGAGGTTCAAGTTTCGGGATAACAAAAGTGCGAGAGGCCAAAGATTTGCCAGAGGCAATCCGGTTCGCCTTTTCCGAAGGGCCGTCAGTCATCATTGAGCAAGGAATTGCCGGACGCGAGTTCACTTGCGCAGCCTATTCGGATGCTGAAGGTATCAAGTCTCTGCCAGTGATCCAGGTTGTCACTGATAATGACTATTTTGACTATGATGCCAAGTACAACGGCCACAGTCAGGAGATCTGCCCGGCACCGATTGAGGATAGCCTGAGCGAGCATATTCAAGAAGTTAGTAAAAAAATATTCTCCCGCCTTGGTTGTTCTGGTGTGGTGAGGATGGATTACATTCTTGCTGAGGACGGACTATATTTCCTGGAAGTCAACACCATTCCTGGAATGACTAGTGCATCCCTCGTTCCTAAGATGATTCGGACGGCTGGTCTTGACATCTCAGATTTCCTGACGAACATCATAGAAAATTCATAATCAATTCTAACATTTTAAATTAAGAGCTTATGCTATTGAAGGATTTCCTTAACGAAGGAGTCATACGATTGGAACCTCTCTATCCTACCAAGGAGGCACGTAGCATAGTGCTGATGCTGTGTGAAAGCAGAATCGGCACAAAAAGTTACACTCATATTGTTGAGCCGGAGTACCAGATCAAGGACAAAGCCTTGGAAGGACTAAATTCGGACATGGACAGACTTGCTTCGGGAGAGCCGGTTCAGTATGTCATTGGTTTCGCTGATTTTTGCGGACTGAGGTTCAGGGTTACTCCAGATGTGCTTATTCCTCGTCCGGAGACAGAACTTCTGTGCCGTGAGGCAATCAAGATTGGTTCGCGGATGCAGAGAATGAGGAAGGCCTATGGCAAATCAGCGCGTCCGGTTAGGGTTTTGGACCTCTGCACAGGTTCCGGATGCATTGCATGGACGGTAGCACTTAACATTCCTGGTGCTGAAGTTACAGGTGTGGACATTTCCGATAAAGCTATCGAAGTAGCTAAGGGACAGGATTTTGCAATTAAACAGAAAGAAGATGAAGTCACTCCTCCTAAATTCGTGACAGCTGACATTCTTTCCGAGCCTCAGTCTTTCGCGGAAGGGGAGTATGATTTGATTCTCAGTAACCCTCCTTACATCATGGAGTCTCAGAAACCGCAGATGCGGGCTAATGTTCTTAACTTTGAACCTTCAACGGCTTTGTTTGTCAATGATGGGAACCCGCTTGAGTTCTATCGTTCGATTGCAAAGATCTCAAAAGACCGTTTGGCTTCGGAGGGAAAGGGAATGACAGAGATCAATGAGCTCTTGGGACCAGAGACCTCAAAGGTTTTCAGTGAGGCTGGTTTCTCCAAAACAGAGGTCGTTAAAGACTTTTATGACAAAAATCGCTTTGTCTTTTATTCAAAATAGGCTCTGAGTGTTCTTCCAAGCCTACTTTTGACAATTAGCCGTGGAATTTTTGTGTCCACGGCTATTTTTGTGTCACTTTGTGCTGAAATAATTAACTATAAACTCATTTAAAATGAAGAATTTCAGTACAAGTAAAAGGATTGTGGCACCAGCGGTGCCCGCCTTTGCGGTGGCGGCAATCTTACTGTCATCGGCCTGTGAAAGGATTGAGCAGGACGGCCCGTCCCCTGTAAAACCGGCTACAGTGGAGTCCGGGAGCCCGGCTTGCAAAGTTCTCTCCCCAGAAAACATTGTTAAAATGCTTTCTGAATTGCCTTTAACCCAAGAGCACATCAGAGAAGTCTTTGATGGCGTAAGTTCTTCTGTCGCCAATGGCTATGATGAGGAGTACACCTTTGCATGCATGCTCTCCAATCCTGGTTCTGGAGTAGGGGACGAGCTGCTCCAGACTCGTTCCGCTAAGACCTATTCTAGTACAATCGGCAACCTTTTTTCTACTGTTGAAAGCGCATGGAGCACACGCGCTGGATCATTCACAGACGCTCTAGCTGCTTCCGGACTCCAGATTTACTGGCCATATTCAGAAGACTGGGATGGAAAGTCAATGCCGGTGATCACTTTCAATCCGGATGATGCTACCTCAAGCTTTATCCCACGTGCAGGAATTAAGGAAGGCTGCAATGTTGGCTATCTTCGAGAAGAGTTGCCAGGTGGTTTGTGGATTGTGCGGGAAGTGATTGTGGATGAGGAATATGCAAAGTTCCATCCTGTCTGGGTAATCAACCGCAACGAAGACGCGGCATACCTAACTCCGCAGATGCTTGAGGTCCTTCATCCAGAGCGAAGCGCTGCCGTGGCCACGCGGTCTTACTCTGATTGCAAATCCTTAGTCTTGAAAGAGTTCAAGGCTCACAGAAATTATGATTCTTGGTTCGCGGGCGGTTCTGAATTTTTTGTCAAGTGCGGCTCCTTGGATGGTTTTACTGCGCAAACAGAGGAAGAACTCAAATTGTTCAGTCCGTCTGTAACTGACATGATGATCAATGTGAAACGGAAATTTGTCGGCAAGACTTTGAGATTCAACACAATGCTCGTGTCTGAATGGACTCCTCAACTTGAGGAATGTGTCTTCCTTATGATAGAGGATGACGGAGGTAAGCAGACCTCATGGAAGGCTAGCGGTGTGGTAAAAATCAAGTCCAAGTCTTATGGCTTTGAGGTAGACCTTCCTTTCCGTCGCAATGATGATCTTGTCTGGCGAGGCAAGCTTTCCAGCAACTATTTCAAAAAGAACAACGGAAAACCAAACCGCTTCGGAGATGTCAGCATAACGTTCAGCTTCTTGTAAGCACTTGAATAATCCTCTCAGCGCTTCGTCTTGTCCCGCGAACATGGACTCTGCTGAAATAGAATGCACCATCGTATTTTATGCAGGTGCGTCACTATAGACTCTATAGTGTGTGGTCGCTGAGCTTGCCGAAGCGCTGAGTTGAATTATAAGATACTTCAGAGTATTGTATATAATATTGTGGAATTAAAAATAATACCTAAATTTGTATGCCAGAGATTTTAAGAATGTTCGGTTTTACTTTCTACTTCTTTAGTAGGGAACATGAACCGATCCATGTGCACATTGAAGGTGCTGATGGGTATGCTGTATATGATTTGAGAAATAACAAGTTTGTTAAACGAACGGTTATTAATGTTAAGACTGGAGACTTGAAAAAAATTGAGATGGTCTTGGATGAGAACAAAGAGATGATCATCCGGGCTTGGAATAGTTATTTTAATAACACAATACGATGAAGATAAGAAAGATATGGTTTGACGAGCGTTGCCTGTACGGTGAAGATGAATCTGGAAATGTTTTCCGTCAGTCGTTACTGTGGTATCGTGCCTTGCGGAATGCTGATGAAAGACAGCGTATGAATTATCGAATTGGTTTCGAGGGCATCCATTGGCCAGAACTAAATGAAGATGTCAGTTTTGAAAGTTTTACTTACAAAGATGCCATCCCGACCCTGTTCCAAGAATTTTTCTTGACACACAACGAAATCAACATCGCAGGTTTCTCTGAATATGTCGGTATAAACCCTACCCTTTTCCGGAACTACATAAATGGCTTCAAGAGCCCATCGACTGCAAGGCTACAGCAGATACAAAGCGCGCTGAAATCTCTGGCTGAGTCCTACTCACGTGTCCAATTTACTGAATAGTAGCCACAGCATTGACGGTCATCTCGCAGTTGGCGCAGTCGAAGGAGAGGCGATAGCGCTTGCCGTTGTTGGCCAAGAATAGGTTACCTGTTGTGGCTTTGTGTTTTGCCGGTGCTGGAATAGCATCGGGTGATAGCCCGGTTTTGTTTTGCAGACCGTTGGTCTGATGAATCGGACAGAGGCCGAGTTCGTAACGGATGCAGTACTTTGTGCGCATCAGTTCAGCGTCGTGGCGGTGAGAGATCTCAAAGGCTTCGTCTGTTTGAGTGGCACCCAGAGAACGGTACGTCTCACGTGCGATGTGGTTGGCTATGTTGGCTTTGTACGAAAGGTGGATGCCGTCTGATGCCGATTCTTGAATATCCGAGACTTGAGATATAATCGGCTTCTGGTCTTGATATTCGGACAGATAAGCGGAATCATCTATGGCGTTTTTCCGGTTGTCAGAGACCTTTGAGATCCCGTGGCCGCTAATCGCCTGGCCTGTAGGCAGAGGGACCACAAGGCAAGGTATTTCATCCAATGCGGCTGCGAGATCCCGTCTGATTGCGTTCAATGCGGAGGCTGTGAGGAACGGCAGCGAGTCATCCGGAGTCTCGACATCAAGCGAACGGAGGGCGAATGAATATATTCCCGTGGCCTTTGAGATTTGGGCCGCGAACATTCCGCGCATCCTTTCTGGGTTTTCCGCCGCGCTGTCTCCTGCTTCGTGCTCCATCGTGACGCTTCGCCCATCCTGACTCAGTGCGCTGATTTTCAATGAATATGTCTGCTCGCATGGTTGATTCGACAAGCCCGGTAGCTTCGGCAGACTCAGTCGCTTCGACAGGCTCAGCGACCGAGCTTCTCCGCTCACTGAGTCGCCTCTTCTGGTCACTGAGCAAACATCTCCGGTCACTGAGCTTGTCGAAGTGACCGGCACTGCAATAACCGAAATGTCCACCGCAACAGGAATCCTCCTAACCGGCAGGTTGGAATCCAGCTCCTTTTCGAAAGCACTGCTGAGATTGCGGTACAGTTTCGCTCCGAGATAGAGTCCTTGGGCGACATTCCTGCACGTTATCCGGTTTCCTTGGCAGACATCACCCCGGAAACCGACAATCTCCCCTCGGCCTTTGGACAGGAAAGAGAACCCGTCCCCGTTCTGAAGCTGGTCGGCCGGATTCCTCATCTTGACAGTTATGGTGACGTTTCTGCCTGTCTCACGGCTGCTTGCCGAGCCACGGGCTGATCGGTTTGCGGAATCTTTGGCAGGAGCGATGGAAGCCACCGTCCCGATCTCCTCTCCGATTGATTTCGGAGCGTCCATCGAGGACCAGTTTTCTGATCGTTTCCCGTCCAGAAACAACTGCGTGTACCCACGGTTGAAGGTCTTTCCCAAATCAGGCGTGAACCCGCCTTCCGCTCGCCCGAACGAAACCCTGCGGTACTTTTCCGGATTCGCAGCGACCAACTCATCCATGGCCAATGAATATGCCCGCACTACATTCCGTACGTAGGAGATGTTCTTCAGCCGTCCTTCAATCTTGAACGAGCATATTCCCGCCTCCGCAAGATTCGCCAGCCTGTCCTTGAGGTTGTAGTCCTTGAGCGACAGCAGGGCCTTGTTCCGCACCAGAACATTTCCGGAACCGTCCACAAGGTCGTAGAGCGACCGGCAAGCCTGAATGCATTCCCCACGGTTGGCACTCCTCCCGGCTATCCGCTCGGACATGTAGCATTGTCCGCTGTAGCAGACGCAGAGGGCTCCGTGCACAAAAAACTCTAGTTCGCAGTCCACCGCCTCGCGCACAGCACGGATCTGTTCCAAGGACATCTCCCTTTCCAGAACAAGCCGTGACGCCCCGATACCCTCGAAAAGCCGAGCTTTCTCTGGAGTCCTTATTGCGCATTGTGTCGATGCGTGGACCGGCAGGTCGGTCAGTTTCCAGACCGCAAGATCCTGGGCGATGATGGCGTCCACCCCAGCGGCCTTTGCCTCAGCGAGCAACCTTTCCGCTTCTGCGAGTTCGTCATCAAAGAGAATGGTGTTGAGTGTCAGGAATATCCGCACCCCGAACCTGTGAGCATATTCGCAAAGCCTCCGGATGTCCTCCATTGAATTTCCTGCGGCCTGCCGAGCCCCGAACGCTGGTCCGGCGATATACACGGCATCGGCACCGCAGTCAATTGCCGCGATGCCGATGCCCATATTCCTTGCCGGAGCAAGCAATTCGAGAAATTTCATTACTTGCTGAGGGAAGCGATCATCTGCTTGGCCTGAGCACCGAACTTAGGATCGTCCTGAACCTTCTTGTAGAACTCAAGAGCCTTGGCGTTGTTCTTGGCGCCCTGATAGAGAGCAGCAACAGTGAAAGTGATGGCAGAAGCGTTCTTTGCGTCTGGTTTGATCTCAAGGTACTTCTCGAAGTACTTGATTGCGTCAGCGTTCTTGCTGAGTTTCTGGGAAGCCTGGCCAGCGATGAGGTAAGCCGTGGCGTTCTCTGCATATTCATTGGCCTTCTCGGCAGCCTTGACAGCATCCGCAAGCTTGTTTCCCTTGAAAGCAGCGTTGGCCTGCTTTACATAGATGTTGGAAATCTGCTCCTTGGCTGTTTCCTCTTCACCGTTCCAAGCTGCGTGCTTGAAAGCCTCGATAGCCTCTTCGGCCTTTCCCTGAGCTCCGAGAGCCTGACCAAGATAGAGAGCTGTCTTTCCAGCGGTAGTGTCGATGGCGTAAGACTTCGCAAAACCATCGGCCGCGGTAGCGAAATCCTTCAGTTTGAGGGCGTCAACGCCTTTCTGCATCCACATCTGAGGAACGAGCTCCTTTGCCCTTTCGACAACCTCGGTGTTTTCATATTCAGTGGCGATCTTTTCGACTTCGTCAAGTTTGGCAGCAGCCTCGTCGTACTTCTTGTCCTTGATCAGATCCTTGGCAATTTCAAGGGCGACACCTGGGATGGCATTCTTGCAATTGGCCACGAGCTCATCAGCGTCTGCGCCTATGGTCTTACCCATTTCGAGAGCCTTTTGGAAGCAGTCGAGAGCTTCAGTCCAATTCTTCAAGGAGATGGCTGTGGCTCCATTATTGTAGAGTTCTGTAGCTTGTGCCATGTCCTGAGCGGACACCATGCTAGCGGTCATAAATGCGGCCGCAATCGCGAGAATTAACTTTTTCATCGTATTAAAATTATGTTTAACTATATTCCTAATAATAGCAATAACCACAAATTTAATAAAAATTTGTGTCAATTGCACATTATTGGCTATTTTTGTCCAAACGGGAGGTATCAGTAATGCGCAACTTTATCAAATCAGTCTTGTGTTCTGTGCTGCTCGGTTTCTCAATAATGATGCCAGCACAGAATCTGCCCGCTCTCCAAAAGGATGAGAACATCACAATGGGCAACCTCGCAAATGGCATTTCCTACTATTTGGTGAAAAATCCTTCCATGAAGGGTGTCGCTGACTTCGCTTTAGTGCGTAAGGGAGTGAGCGACACTCTTGCGGCAAGGAAGGAACTTTCCTCATTGCCTCACTTCAACAAGACAATCCCTTATAAGTTTCTTTCGCGCAAGGGAATAGGTTGTCGTCCAGAAGGTTACACCTCTTTTCGAGAAGATGTGACCATCTTTAGATTTGACGAAGTCCCTGTCTTTGACCAAGCGGCTTCTGACACCACACTTCTCATGCTCTTCGACTTGATTGCTGCTCAGCCGTGTCCGCATTCTATAATCATCGCAGGAGACATCAATCCTTCGGCTATCATTGAGAGGATGAATGTTTTCGCTTTGATGGTACCTTCGCGCAGTCCGATTTACAAGAAAAAGGAATATGTCTGGAGACCTTCCGAAGAGACAAAATATTCATTCATCCCTTCTGATCAGGCTTCCGTAACAGTGGAATTTCGCTCCCCAAGGACACCGGAAGACCAGATGAACACTATTCAGCCTTTTATCTCGGATTTGTTTTCTGGAGCATTGAAAGAAATTGTGCTATGCCGACTCCGTGAGACCTTGATCTCCCGTGGGATTCCAACGCTTGAAATCCAGGCCTTCAATGAAGGGAGTTCTTCCTGCATTGGTGACGAACGCTTTCGTGTGTGCGTGAAAATTCCTGATAGCCAATTGATTCCTGCTACTTTGTCATTGGCTTCAACACTTTCGGAAATCTGTTCAAAGGGCATAGGTTCAGATGAGTATAAGGTGGCTAGAAACGCTGTCCTGAATGCCTTCTTGAAGCCACAGACCAATGACGCTCTTGTCCAACGTTGCATTTCTTCCTATCTCTATGGTTCGGATCTCGCATCACCTGCGTCAAAAGCCCATTTTTTTACTTCAAGGAATATGTCAGCCAAAGCAGAAACGGAGTTGTTCAATGGCTATGCATCAGCACTTTTGGAAGACCTAAACAATTGTTCGGTGACTTGGACTGGAAATGACTATGACGAATGGTGGTGGCCGGTTCTGTTCCGCTCTGCTTGGAACGGTGTTTCTTTGTTGGGTAAACCGACCTATCATTGGAAAAATTCTCAGAAGGACACATCGGACTTCTGGAATGAGAAAAACAAGGTTAAAATCAAATCCATTTCCACCGAACCAGTTTCTGATGGACAGATGTGGTCGTTTTCCAATGGGATGAAGGTGATTTACAAGAAGATGGACACTAAAGGACGGTTTAGTTACTCCTTTATGGTCAAAGGAGGTTACTCAACTGTTCGTAACCTTCAACGTGGAGAAGGCGCATTCTTCTCGGACATGCTCGGTCTGTCTAGCATTGCTGGAATGCATGGGAACGATTTCTTCAAGACTCTTAAAGCGGAAGATGTAGAGATGAACTGTTCTGTCTCCACTTCTGATTTGAGATTATGGGGCTCAGCTCCGTCAAACAGATTCGTGCTTGTCCTAAAGTCTTTGCTTTCGGTTGCCAACCAACGCAAAGAATCGGATTCGGCATTTGAATCTTGGAGAAAGATGGAACTTGCTTCTTTGAAGCCTGCCTATTTGGACAGTCTGATGTACCAAGACTACAACTATTCTGCGGTCAAGACCCCTTCCGGTTTGGTAGATAGGACAATGCAGGATGCGCAAATGTTTTTTGACAACCAATTCATAAGATCAAACGATGGGGTTTTCGTCATTGTCGGAGACATGCAGCCAGAGTCGCTACAAAAGATTCTCTGTCAGTATCTTGGCGGTTTCAGGGTTAGCAAATCTTCTTCGGTACGCCAGTTCTCTCCGTATAAGTTGAGGACAGGACACACAACCTATTCCCGTTTTGGTACTCCGGTAGAAATTGATGTCGCTCTTGCTTGTGCAGAACCATTCACAACTGAGAACTACATGGCTTTCAAGGTTGTTAGCCTTGCACTTCAAAGGCGTTTGACAGGATTGATGGCCGAGCAAGGTTTTAGCGTCAGGATGGATGACCGTTTCAGCATCTGGCCTCAGGAAGCATTGGAATTGATTTTTACTTGTTTACCTGTGCCAGAAGAAGGCCTTCCTTATGGCGTGACAAGTGGCTCGGAGCACCCTATGAGGTCTTTGGTTGCGGCAAGAAAAGTGATTGAAACGACGCTGTCAAGCCAGATTGATGCTGCTGAACTCGCTTCCTGCAAGTCTCTGCTGGTCAACAGCTACACAACGTATCTCTCCGATCCGAAGAACTATGTGGACGCTGTTCTGATGCGCTACTCCGGAGGGAAAGACGTGCTGACAGATTACAATAACAGAATAGGCAGCGTTTCTGCCGAAAAGGTGAAAGAAATCTTCGGTGCTCTGTCCGAAGGAATGAGAATTGAATATGTCGTCAAACAATAAGTTCGGGACCATCATCCAAATCGGTGACATCCTTGTGTCAGAGGATGTTGTAACTGAATATTTCGCATGTGACTATGCTGTCTGCAAGGGCTGTTGCTGCATCATCGGGGACAGTGGAGCTCCTCTGGAGGAGTCGGAACTGGAGCCTTTGGAGGAGAATTATCCGGTATATTCAAAACTGATGAGGCCTCAAGGCCGCGCGCAGATTGACAAAGAGGGATTCTTCTCAATCGATCGTGACGGAGACATCGTGACTCCCGTTGTGGATCAGACCGAGGAATGTGCCTACACCACTTTCGACGAGAGCGGCAATTGCTTCTGCTCCATCGAGAGATGCTTCTTTCAAGGCACCTGCAAGTTCCGCAAACCGCAGTCCTGCTGGCTTTATCCGATCCGCGTGACCAAGCTCACCGGTGGTGGCCAGGCTCTTAATCTTCATCGTTGGGGAATATGCAAGGACGCCTTCGAAAAGGGCCACCGCGAGGGCATTCATGTCTATGAGTTCCTTCGCGAGTCCCTTATCTCGGTCTATGGACAGGATTTCTACGAGGCACTCTCTTTCGCTGCCAAGAAGATCCTCGCTGAGAGGTGATTCTGTGTGTGACATTTCCGAACTATCTGGAATATTCCTATTTTTGAGTCGAGAACAACACGTAAACTTATGACCGAAGCACTTTTATATCTCATCATTTCTTTTGTCTGCGCTGCCTTGACAACATGGGGGAGTGTATTTTATGAAAAAGACGGATGGCGTGCAGCCCTCCGTTTCCTAGTTCTGCTTGTGGCCACTGCCGGGCTGGCCTTGTCCGTGGATAAAGCAATGCCGACGATCAGAGAAATCAGCTCACGAGAGATGATGGGCGAGAGCATACTGAAATATTCATTGGCATTGGTTTACGTTGGCGCGTTGGCGCTGATGACAGTGTCATCGTTTTACATGGTGGTCCTTGACGGCCTGTTCGGATGCCCTGTAGGCTGGCTGAAGGCGACTGGCTGCATCGTCACCGGATTGATGCTTGTCACACCAACGCTGAGCCTCGGAATATTCGTGATAAAAAATTTCTGGTGGCTTGCTCTCGCTGTTTTGGCGGTGCTTGCCATAATCGGTGCCATTGTCGGTGGAGTTTCAGGCCGTGTCAGTGCTTCCTCCCAAGGAGGAACGTTTGTGGATAAGTTCGGCAATGAGTATGTCAGCACGAGCGACCAGAACCGCATCTACCACAGTGGTGAGACTTGGAACACAACCAAAGAATACCACATAAAGGGCCAGAGTGGCACCTTCTACCGTAAGATCAAATAAACCGAATCTGGATTGAGAAGACCGGGGGCAATAAGGCCTTTCCCGCCCCCGTTTATGCTCTGAAAGCGGCTGTCGGGTGCAGAAAACATTGTTTTGCACCCGACAGCTTAAAGTTTTGCCGACAAGCCTGTCAGCATATTCGGTGAAGGCTACTCTGCCTTGTTCTCTTGGGCCAGAATGGCCATGGCTTCATCGTAGTCGGCAGCGTTGACCTTGACCTCGACGGGATCGACATAATTCAGTGAAACGTAGGAGGAATTCTCCCCGAACACAGCGGCAGGGATGCCGTTCTCATTGAGCATGCCCGCTGTGATGTGGGCGCTCATCGCATCGTTAAACTTAGCGACAGTTTTGAAATCTTCTGCCATAATCATTGAATATTAAAGGGTTGAACCTATGCTTAGTGGGGCACCACAGTGCCCGCGGGGCATATTCATTACTCTTCGTCTAGCACGCGAAACTTGTACTCAAGGCCGCCTACAATTCGTACCACTTCCTTGGTGAGTCCCTCGACCTCGAAACCACCGAGCTCACGGGTCATCGTGATCCTGTCCTCAAACATCTTGAACAGGGCACTGAACTTTGAACGAAGGCGGAATGTCATGTTCTCGCCTTCTTCGCTTTCCAGACGGTAGCCGCGCGCTTCCATATATTCAATAACCCCGCCACGGATGTCAGAATATTCTCCTTTTATCATTGCAGACCTTTTGATGAACCCGAACCGAGGGTAGAACGCTGACACGAAAGCGAACAGTAATGCAATCTGCCACAGGGATTTGTAACCGTCTCTAAACATCAGGCTGACATCGGCCTTGACGACTCCGAGGAACACAAGCGCGGTCATGATAATCACAAACAGGAACGTGAAATAGAAAAAGTATTTGACGGCTCTGATAAAATATTTCATAATAGTCCGATTTTTGTAATAGTTCGATTTTTGCTAACCAAGCAAAGATATGAATTTGTTTTGTTATTTTTGTGTCATTAATCATTAAATCGAACAACTATGGCAGAAATAGATCCTATCCAAGAGCGTCGCGAACGCGAAGAGCAGGAAAGAAAAAATGAAAGCCTCAAGAAGACGATGTGGGTTCTTGTGGCTGTGGCGGTGCTTCTTGCCGCAGGACTTGCCTACATTTGGTTCTCAAAGTCCAGCCTTGTGAAGGACCTTAACGCTGAGAAGGATGATCTCACTCAGCAGATGATTGCTCTCAAGGGTGACTATGACAGCCTTTCATCTGACTACGCTTCAATCAACAGTCAGTTGGATTCTTCAAAGGAAGAAGTAAATCAACTCATTGAGAGAATCCAGAAGACCGAGGCCACGAACCGCCGAAAGATGCGTCAGTACGAGAAGGAACTCGGAACTCTGCGCAGCATCATGAAGAACTACATCGTTCAGATTGATTCTCTCAACACTTTGAACCACAAGTTGACAGCTGACGCTGCCGCTGCACGTCGCGAAGCCGCTGAGAGTCGCGCTGAAAATGCAGACCTTAAGGGACAGGTAGAAAATCTTTCCGGTCAGGTAGCGGCTGGTTCCGTGATCAAGTCCAGAGGCTTGAGCGTGGCTGCCTACAATGGCTCCGACAAGGTGACTGACAGAAGCAGCAGGGTTGTAAGGCTTCTTGCTTCGTTGAGCCTTGTGGAGAACGATCTGGCACCGAAAGGCCCGGTAAGAGTCTACCTGAGGGTGAAGGATCCAGATGGAATCCTGCTTACTAACAGTACTCAGACATCATTCTCGTTCAATGGCCAGACACTAGTGGCTTCGGCTTCTAGAGAGGTGGATTATGAAGGCAAAGAGGTCGATCTTAGCATTTACCTCAACGACATTCCATCCTATCAGGCAGGAATTTACACGGTCGAGGCTTACACCTCTCAGGCATTCCTCGGCAAGACTGAACTGTTGCTCAGGTAAATCCCGTGATCTACCTTCATGTTCCTTTCTGCGGCAGTTTCTGTACCTACTGCGACTTCTATTCGGAAATATGCCGAAGCAGTCAGGTGTTCAATGAATATGCGGACGCTGTCATCGCGGAGATCGATTCCCGTTGGAAGGAACTATCAATGAATATTTCCGCTCACAATGCGGTCAACACACTTTACATAGGAGGAGGCACCCCATCAGTGCTTCCTCTTGATGTTTTAGCCCGGATAGTCAATGTTCTGATCTCGTCCGGTGCGCTTCGACAAGCTCAGCGACCGGTGGTTTTCGAGGAGTTTACCGTTGAAATGAACCCCGAAGACATAGTGGAAAAAGGTTCTGAATATGTCCGCGGGCTGCTTGCCCTTGGCATGAACCGCGTCAGCATGGGAGTCCAGTCGTTCGATGACGGGATTCTACGCTGGATGAATCGAAGGCATGATGGGACTCGTGCCATCAAAGCTTTCCAGATTCTTCGTGAGTGTGGAGTCCAGAACATCAGCATTGACTTGATTTTCGGGATTTCTCAGTTGACGGATGAGCTCTGGAAAGACACGATTGAGAAGGCCTTGGCTCTTGCTCCAGAGCACATCTCGGCCTACCAGCTGTCAATCGAAGAAGGGAGTGCTCTTGCCAAGATGGTCTCCGATGGACGCTATGTTGAGGCTTCCGATGAACAATGCCACAGGCAGTACGATCTTCTGTGCCGTACTCTGAAACAGTCCGGCTATCACCATTACGAAATCTCTAATTTCGCAAAGCCCGGCTTTGAAGCCGTCCACAATAGTGCCTACTGGAGAAGAGTACCGTACATCGGTCTAGGTCCTGGTGCACATTCCTTGATCGGTGATGTCCGTTCATGGAACAGTCAGGTACTTCCTCATCGGACATTCGACTGTGATCCTATAACTAGTGGATTCTTAAAATCGAGTGGGAATCCGGATAATCTGACGACATATTCAAAAACCTTTGAGACTCTTTCACCCGAAGACATTCGTGTCGAGAAGATCATGCTCTCCCTTCGTACCGACAAGGGCTTGGAAGCTACGGAATTATATTCATTGGCAGAACGCTCTGCCGTGGATTCTCTTTTGATGGAAGGTGCACTTGAGCAGAGCGGCTCCCGAATCCGCATCCCCGAATCCCATCTCTTTGTCTCCGATGAAATTATCCGCGAACTGATCTGAGTTCCCCTATGCTGAAACGCAGGTGCCTCGTCTTCGTCAATGTGCTGAAGTCCTTTGGCTATATTTCAATCATCGGGCTGGCGAGGGCTTTCCGAAGCTGGTCATCGTAGCGGAGACGGATTTTGATGCCGGCTTCCTGGAAGTAGTAGCGGACAGCGATTTCTTCCTCGATGAACGGAACGATTTCGTCTTTCTTGAGCTTCAGGAAAGTTTCCTTGTCCATCTCCAGGGCTTTCTGGAGGGCATCGAGTTCCGCAGACATATTCTTTGACAGGCCGTCTTTTTCCAGTTCCTTCTTCATTCGGTCGAAGTAGGTCTTTGCGCTGGAGCGGTAGTCGAAGTCCTTGGTCTTGGCGAAGGCCACAAAATCAGCCCAATCCTTGTCGGAGAGGTGGAAATCCTCTTCTACAGAAGAGTGTGAGCGGACAAAATCAAGGACATATTCCTGGATGATGCCTGAATAGACGAGAGAAAATGTGAGACGGCTGTAGTCGTGTCCGTCGATCTTGACATCTGGGGTGATTCCGCCGCCATCGCGCACCGTCCTGCCGTGTGCGGTCTTGAATTCATGTGTCAGAGAATCAGGAATATACCCGACGCTGCCGTCCTCGTTGCGGTGCGAGTAGTCGATCGCCTGGACGCAGCGGCCGGACGGGGTGTAGTACTTCGCCGTGGTGACTTTTAGCTGGCCGTTGTAAGGGAGCGGGCGGATGCTTTGTACAAGTCCCTTGCCGAAGGTTCTCGTGCCCATGACCGTCGCCCTATCAAGATCCTGAAGGGCTCCGGTCACGATCTCGGAGGATGACGCCGAGCCGGAATCCACCATCACGATGATCGGAATCTGGGTGTCAAGTGGTTCTGAGGTGGTCTTGTACTGCATTTCTGTCCCGGCTGCCTGGCCTTTTGAGGAGACAACCAGCGAGCCTTTCGGCACAAAGAGAGACACGATGTTGATTGCTTCGCTCATCAAGCCGCCCCCGTTGCCGCGCAGGTCGAGGACCAACTTCTTCATTCCCTGTTTCTTGAGCTTCAAGAAAGCATTGCGGAGCTCCCCGGAGACATTCTCCGTGAATCCGCTCTGGTAGATGTACCCGGTCGTGTCGTTGAGCATCCCGGCATATTCAATGTCAGGAAGATGGATCCTCTCGCGGGTCACCACGATCTCCATTACTTCCTTCGAACGCACCTTCTGTACCTTGAATTTTACCGTGGTGCCCGGTTTGCCCTTCATCCTGTCGGAGCATTCCTGGCTGGTCAGCCCGTGGGTGCTGACCCCGTCGATCTCCATGATCTCGTCTCCGCAGGTCAGTCCGTACTTTTGGGCCGGCGACCCCTTGTAAGGCTCGTTGATGATGACGTTCCCGTCCTTCTCCGGCTTGTAGATGATCGCCCCGATGCCTCCGTAGGACTTATTGATCATCATCATCAGATCCTCGTTCTCCTCCTCCGGAATGTAAACCGTGTAAGGATCCAAACTCTCCAGCATCGCGTCGATGCCCGCCCTCTCGATTCTGTCCACCGGCAGCGAATCCACGTAAGACCTGTTTAGCTCCTTGAGGATGGAATTCTGAATCTCGGTCCATTTGCCGAGCTTAAAACTCTGTGACTGCCCGTAGGCCGCGGCGCTGACCACTACCACCAGCGATGCCGCTATCAATGATTTAATCTTCATATTCCTTGAATATATTCTTGAATATTCCCGCGATTCCGGCGAGAAAGCCAACACACGGGCGCAACACCCGTGCCAACCCTGCAAATTTAAGTATTTTCCAGCATTTTGTCCACCAAAACCACCCTTTCCCCGGATATAATGTCGTAATGCATCGCTTTGTCCGGCCAGGATGCTTTTCCCCGGATAAAATCAAATTTAAATTTGGTAAAACAACGCATTCTGCGGATATTTGCAGAAGTGTACAAACAGATTTTAAGGCGACATGACAAAGATAGTTTTTGCTACGGGCAACCTGGGTAAGCTGAGAGAGGCTTCCGAGATTCTTGGAGAGGGTTTTGAGTTGGTGACTCCGGCGGATTTCGGGATCACGGAGGACATCCCGGAGACGGGGGAGACACTGGAAGAGAATTCGCTCCAGAAGGCGCGCTATATTTATGACAGGAAAGGGTGCGACTGCTTTGCGGACGACACTGGACTGGAAGTGGATGCGCTGGGTGGGGCCCCTGGAGTCTATACCGCCCGTTATGCAGGGCCATCCAAGGACTTCAATCTGAATATGGACAAGGTGCTCTCGGAACTCTCCAAACTGGAAGCATCAGGCCAGGATGTCAGCCGCAGGGCTCGCTTCCGTAGTGTTGTGACGCTGATCTTTGACGGCAAAGTGCACCAGTTCGAGGGCACGATGGAAGGCACGATCGCCAGGGAGAAATCCGGCAGGGGAGGCTTCGGCTACGACCCGATCTTCATTCCGGACGAATATCCCGGACTCACCGCCGCCGACATCACTGAGGAACAGAAAAACGAGATCTCGCACCGGGGCAAGGCGCTTCGGGCGATGGCACAGTGGCTCAATAAGCGGTAATCTTTCAATTGCTAAGTAAGCGGCAACTTATTATAATAGTCACCAAATGCGCGAAAAGGCCGAACTCATCGTCATCGGCCACACCAAGGTCGGTGAGAATTCCATAGTCCTGCACACCATCAGTCGGGAATATGGAAGGCGTGGATTCCTTGTGAAAGTGAGTCCCAAGACCGCGATGGCCCTTTTCCTGCCCTTGAATATTCTTGAGGCGGAAGTCACCGAGAATCCGAAGTCGGATCTATGGTTCGCCCGCAACTTCGTCAGTGTCACCCCTCTTCTGGGGATCCGCGGGAATATTCATAAAAACACGATGACCCTTTTCATGAGCGAGGTTCTCTTCCGTGTGATAAAGGATCAGACCAACGAGGAGGGACTTACCGACTGGCTGAAGAAGACCATCCTGACGCTGGACGCCCTCCAGAGCGACTTCGCCAATTTCCACCTCTGGTTCCTGCTGGAACTCTGCGCTGTCCTCGGCTTCAATCCCGACACGCTCGGCTTAGCCCCTTTCTCCGACAAACATCTTGACCACATCAAGTCCTTGCTGACCAGTTCGTTCGCAGAAGCAATGCTGCTCCCCTTAAGAGGCTCCGACCGCAACGAGATCGCAGAGTGCATCCTAAAATACATCGAGCACCACACCGAATCCTCCGTCAACGTCCGCTCCTTGGCAGTGCTCCGGGAAATCTACGGGTAAAGTATCCTAAGGCGGGTGCGGAAATGCCGTGTTTGCACCCGGTATTCGGTTTTTTTTGATGTCTGGGGTGCGGAAATGTGGAATATGCCCCCGACTCTGTGATTACAGGACAGGCTTGGCATGCCGGACGCATTTTCTTTTGCCCCAAGGCGAATATTTCGTTATATTTGTGCTTTAGTCCGCGAAAGGAATATGTTTTCAAAGGAACTTAAAGAAGAATGCGGGGTGTTCGGAGTCTGGGGTGTCCCTCACGCTGCTGAGGTGACCTACTACGGTCTCCATGCGCTCCAGCATCGCGGCCAGGAAGGCTGCGGAATCGTCTCGGTCAACGATAA
>CAKUSF010000012.1 GCA_934678915.1 uncultured Bacteroidales bacterium | reverse complement strand
CAAGGAAATTGAGTCGTAGAGGGTGCACGAAGGCTCCGAGGCAACACATCGCAAGGTTCAGGATGTGGCCGAAGCCAACGATGAGGGCGAAGCAGAGGATGTTCACTCCGGGAACGTCTATTCCATAAACTGACATTCCCAGCTCGTTGAACGCATTGCCAAGCATTCCACCGGCAAGTCCAAGGGCGTACAGACGCAGGTAACTGAGCACATCGCCAAGAAGTCCGGTGACGGTGTTGTAGGTCTCATAGAGTCCAGAACCGATGTTCAACAGAGGATTCCTGTGGATGTCGTTGAGAAGGAATATTCCCAAAGCGGAAACCACTCCAAGCGCGATGACAATCCATTTGGTGACAGCGGAATCAATGACACCTGCGAGGGCGAAACCTCCAACGATGACGCCACCAACTATAAGGAGTGTCCATCCGATGGTGCCGAGCGAATTGACAAAGCCATTGCGTTTGATGGCGTAAGCCGTCTTAAGGAGCATGGCTACACTGATGTGAACGATACCAATCAGGATTGAGAATAGCATCTGCGCGTCATAGCCAGCGACAGTCCCCTGAATCATGCATTTCTTGATCCAATCCGGTACCCAAGTCGCTGTGGATGTGTCCATTCCGAAGAATGTGTGCAGGATGGTTCCCATCACAATGGTCGCAACGCCAAGAGTGGTGACAAGCGGGGCAATCGAGCCGATGAATCCCTTGCCTTTTCTCATTGCGAGTCCGATGAGCGCGAGGGCAATACCATAGCCAGCATCACCCATACACATGGCGAAAAAGAGGGTAAAGAATATGGAGATGCACGGTGTCGGGTCGAACTCATCGTAGGCTGGACGGCCATACATGTCGGTCAGAACCGTGAACATCTTTACGAACTTGTTCTCCTTGAACTTTATAGGCGGATTGTCATCCTTGACGGCTTCTTCTTTGAGATAGATGATGTCCATCTTGTCGAACTTCGCGCAGAGGGTGGCATCATTCTCAATTGGAGCGAAGCCGATGAATGTAGTAATCATGTTCTCCGCTGCTTTACCCGCCCCTGCATCAGCAAGATATAGCTGAAGGCTAGCGACGTCTTCGTCACACTGACGAAGCATTTCGAAAGCATATTCCTTCAACTCTAAAAGCCGTGCTTTGCAAGTTATGAGGCTCTCTTTTAGAGATATAACTTTCCGTTCGGCAAATCTGATGTCTCCTTCCGGAGCAGGACATTCATCGACTGGTAATGAATATTTCGGGTCATCGGAGATGGTGACAAACCAGACGTTTTTCCCGTCATCGAATACTTCCTGAAGAGGGTAGAGTCCAGCCCATGATGGGTCGTAGGCCTTCTTGGAAACGTTGTACCAATGAACTTTGTAGCCTTTTAATTTGAGGGCGTCAAATGCAGACTTGTCAAAACACCCCCAAGGCCTTCTGCTTTCGACATCCTTTATGGCCTGTGCCAACTCATTCTGTAGTGTTTCTAGTTTTGAGGAATATTCCTTAAAACTTTCCAGAGGATTGGCATACTTAGCGTCGGGGTCCACTTCTGCCTCGATTTTTTCCAAGTCTGGGTCTTTTGTAAAATCGTAAGACTCAAGTTTTGAAGCTGCCTTTTTGAGCTCGTTGCTTGCCGAGAGGAGAGCCGCGGAGTGCTCGTCAACCGGCTTTGATGATCTTGTGATGTCAACCAGTCCAAGCTCTTGAAGACTCTTAAGAAATTCTTCAGTCTTCTCGCTGAGAAGAATGAAGGAGTATTTGGTCATTCTCTCAATCATCGCTGCTTTCCTCCATTGCTTCTTCCTCAGCGTGACGCTGTTTTACAATCTTGGACGAGGCCTTGCTTAGGTTCTCCTCGTCTTCCATGTAGCGCTTGATCTTGCGTATGGCCTCCTGATAGCCAGGAATTTGGACTTTTTCGTACAAGTTCACCTTTTGCGTGGTCTTCTTCCTTTGGAAGTCGAGGATGCGTCGCTTCTCCTCATAGACCTCTGACTCGATTCCGAGCTTTGAAAGATCTTTGAGGATAGCAACCCCGTCAATGTACCACGCTGGCTTTACGAACGTGTTGAACGGACTGATCTCGTACTGAATGCTTTTAAGCTCAGGACACTTGACTCCAGCGACTTTCACGGTCACTAGGTCAATGTCCTTGATTGAGACCAGACCGGGCTCGAACTCGTTCCACAGGGGGGCAAGGTAGTCGTACTTCCTCTGGGCCTCCTCAAGGTCCTTTAGGAGCCGCTCGCTCTTGTCCTTGGCCTTGCGCACCTCAAGCCTTAAGGCACTCTCCTTGTTTTGCAAGGTCGGGAGAGCCTTCTGTCGCATCTTGAGCTGCTTCTGCAGGTTGTTAAGCGCAGTCTTGTTGTATTGAAACTTGATAGGCATTACTTACCTTTCCAGTATTTGTCGATCAATGATTGCTTAATTCCGGTCTCGGCTTTGGTGAAGTACTTGCCGAAGAGCTCCCATGCTGTGCCGAGCATCTCGGTGATGGAGATGTTGACATCGATGGAGAGGAGACGGGTGGCATATTCCTTCGCATAGTCGAGGCAACGGTGGTCGTAGTCGGAGAGGTCGAAACCGTTCTCCAGTTTGGTCTTAGCGTTCTGGGCATCAGCGTACAGACGCACTCCTGCATTCATCACCTGGCTGTGGTCCTCGCGAGTCTTGACATTCTGCACTCTCTGCTTGAGTCGTGAGAGGGAACGGAATGGGTCGATGATGATCTTCCCTGAGTCGGAGTCAGCGCGAAGGAAGAGCTGTCCCTCGGTGATGTAACCGGTGTTGTCCGGAATAGCGTGGGTGATGTCTCCATCGTTCAGCGTGGTGACAGCGATGATGGTGATGGAACCGTCGGTAGGGAGCTGAACGGCTTTCTCGTAGATCTTTGCGAGATCGGAGTAGAGTGAGCCTGGCATTGAGTCCTTAGAAGGAATCTGGTCCATACGGTTGGACACAATCGAAAGTGCATCTGCGTAGAGGGTCATGTCCGTGAGGAGCACGAGCACCTTCTCGTTCTTGTCAACCGCGAAGTACTCGGCGGCGGCAAGGGCCATGTCAGGAACCAGAAGCCGCTCTACAGGAGGGTCTTCGGTAGTGTTGACGAAGCAGATGATCCTGTCAAGGGCACCGGCGCTCTCAAACGCCTGACGGAAGAACAGGTAGTCGTCGTTGGAAAGACCCATACCTCCGAGGATAATCTTATCGACATCGGCTCTCAATGCCACATCGGCCATAACCTGGTTGTAAGGTTGGTCAGAGTCCGCAAAGAACGGAATCTTCTGTCCTGACACGATGGTGTTGTTGAGGTCGATGCCGGCGATACCGGTCGGAATCAGCTCGGACGGCTGGCGTCTCTTGTAAGGGTTCACGGACGGTCCGCCGATCTCTCTTTCCTCTCCCTCCACTTCAGGGCCTCCGTCGATAGGTTTTCCGTAGGCGTTGAAGAAACGCCCGGAGAGCTGGTCGCTGACCTTTAGTGTAGGAGGCTCACCGAGGAATGTCACCTCGGCGTTAGTCGGAATGCCCTCGGTTCCGGAGAACACCTGAAGAGTGACCAGGTCTCCCTTGGTCTTCACGACCTGGGCAAGCTTGCCGCCGACTACGGCAAGCTCGTCGTTGGAAACTCCCTTGGCCTTGAGCGAAACGGTGGCCTTGGTGATGGCTTCCAGCTTTGTGTATATTCTTTGATAAGCCTTATTTGCCATAGTCTTCGATGAGTTTGTTGATCTTCTTAGCGTAGTTCTCGAATTCCTCGCTGTGGAACTTGGTGTAGTTCATCTGACGGAGGTCGTTGATGAGTTCCTTGAAGAACTCGCGGCACTTCTCGAAGTCCTCGAAGTCGAAATCGATGTCGCATATGGCGAGGACGAGGTCCAGCATGTACTTCTGGCGGTCCATAGGGCAGAGCGCGTCGGTCTCGTCGAACGCGTCCTGCTGGAGGAACACGAAGTCAATGAGCTCTGATTTCCAGAAACTTACGTGGTATGCCACAGGAACGCCGTCGTCACCGAGAATGTTGATCTGCTCGTTGGCCTCGCGTCCTTTGCGCAGAAGGTTCTTCGCCTTGATGACATTGGCCACCCAGCCGCGCTCCACCTGCTCGTCGAGCCATGAGATGATCTCAGGATATTCAAGGTACTTTGAATATGACTCGATAGGGTTGACGGCAGGGTACCTCTTCTGGTCGGCGCGGTTCTGCTCCAGTCCGTAGAAGCACCTGGCGGCCTTCTTGGTGGATTCGGTCACTGGCTCCTTGAGGTTACCTCCGGCAGGGGACACCGTTCCGATGAAGGTGACGGCTCCGGTCTTGCCGTTGTTCAGGACAACCATTCCGGCGCGGGCGTAGAAGTTGGAGATGATGGCCGAAAGGTCAACCGGGAACGCATCGGCTCCAGGAAGCTCCTCCATACGGTTGGACATCTCCCTTAGGGCCTGTGCCCAACGTGAGGTCGAGTCGGCGAGCAGAAGGCACTTGAGACCCATCGCCCTGTAATATTCACAAATCGTCATAGCCGTGTAGACCGAGGCCTCACGGGCGGCGACAGGCATGTTCGAGGTGTTGCAGATGATGGTGGTACGCTCCATCAGGTGGCGGCCGGTGTGAGGGTCGATGAGCTCAGGGAATTCAGTGAATATCTCAACGACCTCGTTGGCGCGCTCTCCGCAGGCCGCCATCACGATCACATCGGCCTCGCCTTGTTTGGCGATTGCATGCTGGAGCACAGTCTTGCCGCATCCGAAAGGCCCCGGGATGAATCCGGTGCCGCCTTCGGCGATAGGATTGAACGTGTCGATGCAGCGGACTCCGGTCTCCATGATCTTCTGTGGCCTCGGTTTTTCCTTGTAGGCCTTGACGGCGACCTTGACAGGCCATTTCTGGGTCATGGTGACGAAATGTTCCTCGCCTTCGGCGTCGGTCAGTACGGCGACAACCATGTCGATGTTGTACTTGCCGGCCTCCGCTATCTTCTTCACCGTGTACTCTCCCTTGAATGAGAACGGCACCATGATCTTGTGAGGCAGCCAGCCTTCCTTCACCTCTCCGAGCCAGTCGGCGGCGATGACTTTGTCACCAACCTTGGCGATCGGGGTGAAGTCCCAGAGTTTTGTGTGATCCAGAGGGTCGGTGTACTCTCCTCTCTTGAGGAACACTGACTCCATCGTGGTCAGATTGTTCTGGAGACCGTCATAGACACTTGAAAGAAGACCAGGGCCGAGGGTCACCTCAAGCATCCTGCCTTCAAACTCCACAGGGTCTCCGTTTTTCAGTCCACGGGTGCTTTCGAACACCTGGACCGAGGCCTTGTCACCGTTCACCTTGATGACCTCGGCCAGGAGGGGAGTACCCGCAAGGGTGATGTAGCAGAGCTCGTTCTCCGCCACAGGTCCGTCCACCTGAACCGTCACAAGGTTGGAAACAATTCCTGTTACCTTTCCTTTTGTCTTCATATTCAGTTATTTCAATTTTCTATTTTGAGGGTTCGTAGTTCACGCCCTTGAAGGTGCCTCTGACCTCGTCCACGAGACGGCGGAACATCTCGCGGCCGGTCTTCTCGTCGAGGGCGAACCATCGGCTGATGATGTGGAGCCTGGCGATGAAACCGAGGATGGCATCAAGGTCGAAGTAGTTGAACGTGGTGATCTCGTTGATCTTGTCCCACATAAGGGAATCCAGTCCTCGCTCGCGGGACAGCAGGTCGGGGGCGTTCAGAGCCTCCTCAAGCCTCTGGCCCTCCGCGAAGTCGCCGGTGTCCAGTTTGATCGTGTCCTGGTCCAGCGGTCTATCGAATGCCTTGTTCAGGAAGCGGGCCTTGCCGTTGCGCACGTTCAGGTCGAAGGTGAAATATTCCTTCAGGAACCTGTCGCTGTCCTTAAGGGCGGCCTCGTAGAACTCCTTGGTAAGGTTCTCGTCCTTGAATCCGTCCAGCAGACGGTCCACGACCTTGATGTCGGAGCCGCTCAGCTGGGACTTGATCCATCCGACGTAGGTGTCGAAGGACGTGCCCTCCCCGAACTTCCAGTCAAGCGAGATGGCCGGAAGGCTGGAGATTATGTACTCGTAGTTGTTCATTACTCGCCGAAGAGAATCTTGCGTGTGGCAGGTCTGAGATAGTCGCCGATCAGGGACTTGAACGTCTCGTCGGTGAGGCTGATGAAATAAGAGCCGTCCTTAGGACCGATGGTGAACCCGCCGGCGACCTTCTTGGAAAACTCGGCTGTGACCCCGCCCTTGAGAATGCTTGCCAACTCACCGCCGACAAAAGGCTCAAGCTCTTTCTTGAGGCTATCAGGGAGCACCACATTGAGATCAACCGCTTCCTCGGCGTTGAACTTCTCGGCCACCGCCTTGATCACTTCCTTGACGAAGTCGGCTGACGAGAGGACAGAGGCGACCTGCTTGTCGGTCATCTTTCCGACCATAAGGTTCTCAATGTCCTTTCTAGTGGCCTGAAGGCTCTGGACGGCGGCCATCTTCACGTCG
Source organism: uncultured Bacteroidales bacterium (assembly GCA_934678915.1). Classification (GTDB taxonomy): domain Bacteria; phylum Bacteroidota; class Bacteroidia; order Bacteroidales; family UBA932; genus Cryptobacteroides. The sequence goes on along the minus strand of CAKUSF010000012.1, from coordinate 24,492 downwards.
CCCTCGACCTTGGTCTTGTAGTCCTCGGCGTCCTTCTGAGCCTTCCTGAGAATGGATTCGGCCTGTTTTTTTGCCTCCTCAATGATTTCGGCGGCCTTTTCGTTGGCCTTGGCGAGGATGGCCTCACCTTCTTCCTTACCCTTTGACAGTCCCTCCTTGTAGAGCTTGTCGGTCAGTTCCTGTAGCTTGTTTTCCATCTATATTATGTGTTGATTTTCCAGATTCTACAAAGATAATCAAAAGAATGCTCTTGCCAAAACAATTTAATTTCTATCTTTGTCTTTGCGATAACATTATGTAATAAAGCAAACCTTTTCGCTTATGAAAGTATCATTGTTGCCTTTGCTTCTTCTGGCGGTTTTGGTTCCTAATCAGGTCATAGGGAGTCCACATGAGTCAGAAGGCGGCGCTATTGTTCTGGATGAGCCTTCTAAGGACGACAAGAAGTCTGACCGTCCGTACAGCGAGGGACTCAAGGCCGTGGAGCAAGACGGGATGTGGGGCTTCGTCAATCTGGACGGAGAGTTGGTGATACCCTACAAGTACCACTACGTCAGATCATTCCATAATGGTCTTGCCATGGTGAAACTAAGTGGAAAATGGGGTTACATTGACTGGTTCGGCAACGAACTGATCCCCATTGAGTTCGATGAGGTGACATCATTCCGTGACAGCCATGCTTTCGTAAAGAAGGATGGCCGGCTCGGCCTGCTGGATGTCGCCGGTAATGTCACCTACGACTACGAGAGGATGAAGGAATTCGTCTTACCGTACAACTGGATTGACACCAAGCCGATGTTTGACGGTGGGGACGCCAACAAGTTCGCCGCGTGGGTCAACTCCCAGCTGAAGTACCCCGAACTCTCCAGAATGTACGAAGCCGAGGGTACCGTGAATCTGACTTTCTGTGTGGACGCCTCAGGGGCTGTCTCTGATGTCAAGGTCACGAAAGGAGTCAGCCATGAACTGAACCATGAGGCCGTCAGGGTTGTCACGGAGTCTCCGAAATGGACTCCGGCGACCTATGACGGCAAACCTGTGAAAGCATCTTTCACGTTCCCTGTGATATTCCGTCTGAAACCAAGAAGCATTAAAAGATGAGCAGAATCCTATCTTTCTTTGGACTCTTTGTCTTCCTTTCCTTGAATATGTCCGCCGCCGGTCCGTTGAAACCTTTCCCCAAGGACGGCAAATGGGGCTTTGTCGATAGAGACATGAATGTCGTGATCCCTTGTACCTTCGATGCCGTGTCTCCGTTCGACAACGGTCTTGCCATAGTCTGCTCGGAAGGCAAGTACGGCTACATCGACCAATTCGGAACGATCCTTTATCCTATTGAATATGAAGTCGCTTCTCCTTTTCATCAGGCTCATGCCTTCGTTGTCAAGGATGGGTTGCTCGGATTGCTGAACATCGCAGGCGATGTCACCTTTGACTATGAGATAATGAAGCGTTTCACCTTGCCTGTGGAATGGGCTGACACTCCCGCCAGATTCATCGGTGACAAGTCCGGCGATTTCCTGCTTTGGGTGGACAAGAACAAAAAATATCCAAGCGCCGCGCGCAAGATGGGAGTCAGCGGCGTTGTCGAGGTGGAGTTCACGGTAGGTCTTGACGGAAAAGTGACCGATGTCAAAGCTTTGACAAGTGCCAATCCGAACCTTGACAAAGAGGCTGTCAGGGTAGTGTCCAGTTCTCCGGTCTGGGAACCCGCCAAAATGGGCGGCCTGCCTTTCAAGACAAGGTTCTCCATCATGGTCTCCTTCAGTTTCCCGTCGCGTCGTTAGCGACTGAAGTTTTATGAATATGAAAAAAGCGCGTCAGTTCTGTCTTGACGCGCTTTTTTATATTCGTAGGAATAAATCTTATCCTAGGAAGCCGAGCAGGATACCAGCAGCCACAGCGGAGCCGATGACCCCAGCGACGTTCGGTCCCATGGCGTGCATCAAAAGATGGTTGTTCGGGTCGAACTCCCTGCCGACAATCTCGGAGACGCGGGCGCTGTCAGGCACTGCGGACACACCGGCGTTGCCGATCAGCGGATTGATCTTCCGGTCACCCTTCAGGAACAGGTTCCAGATCTTCACGAACAGCACACCGCAGGTCGTGGCGATCACGAATGACAGCAGACCAAGGATGAATATCTTGACTGAGTTTCCGCTGAGGAACTTGTCCGCCTGAGTGGAGGCTCCGACTGTGAGGCCGATGAGGGTTGTCACGACATCGATCAGCGGACCGCGCGCGGTTTCCGCCAGACGCCTTGTCACTCCGCTCTCTTTCAGAAGGTTGCCGAAGAACAGCATTCCCAAAAGTGGAAGTCCGGACGGCACGATGAATGCGGTCAGGAGGAATCCGACGATAGGGAATATGATCTTCTCTTTCTGGCTGACTTGTCTCGCTGGCGGCATCTTGATTAGCCTTTCCTTCTTGGTTGTCAGCGCAAGCATGATAGGCCTCTGGATGACCGGCACAAGGGCCATGTAGGAATATGCGCTCACGGCGATCGCTCCCATTAGGTCTGGGGCGAGCTGTGAGGAGAGGAATATGGCCGTCGGGCCGTCCGCTCCTCCGATGATGCCGATGGCTCCGGCCTGGTTCGGGTCGAATCCGAGGGCTAGGGCGAGAAGGTAGGCCCCGAATATTCCCATCTGGGCAGCGGCTCCTATCAGAAGCAGCCTCGGTTGGGAGATCAGAGCGGAGAAATCAGTCATCGCACCGATTCCGAGGAATATCAAAGGCGGGTACCAGCCCTGCTTCACGCCTTGGTACAGAATGTTCAGCACGGAGCCGTCCTCATAGACTCCGATGTTCAGTCCCGGAAACATCGGGATGTTGCCGATGATCATTCCGAATCCGATCGGAACGAGCAGGAGTGGCTCCCATTCCTTCTTGATTGCAAGTGTGATGAACACGATGCCGATCAGAATCATCACAAGATTCTGCCAAGAAGCGTTGGCGAATCCTGTGAAGTACCAGAACTGTTTCAGACTTTCGAATATGATGTCCATCCTTCTATGCTATCTTGACGATTTCGGCACCTTCGAGGACTGAGTCTCCCTTGTTCACGAGGATGGCGGTGACGGTTCCGTCAGCCGGAGCCTGGATCTCGTTCTCCATCTTCATCGCCTCAAGGACGGCCACTTTCTGTCCTGCTTTCACGGCCTGGCCTTCCTTGACGGAGACCTCGATGATCACGCCCGGGAGAGGTGAGGTCACCGGCTTGCCTGCTCCTGCAGGGGCTGATTGTTTTGCAGCGGGCGCTTCAGCGGGCGCTGAGCCTGTCGAAGCGACAGAACTTGCTGGAGCACCGGTCGCTGAGCTTGTGGTTCGACATGGCTCACCAACCATCGAAGCACCGGTCGCTGAGCTTGCCGAAGCGGCCATCTCCACCTGATAAGCCGCCCCGTTCACCGTGACATCCGCGATGTTCCCTTCCACTGAATTGATCTCAACGTTGTACTCGTTGCCGTTGATCCTGAATTTGTACGTTTTCATACTATTTTAATCTTTTATTATCTGGGTGATTGTCTGAAATTCTGTGTCTTGTCGTTCCAGTTGCTCGTCTGGGACGGACGGATTGTGATGACGAAACTCTCCTCGTCGTGGATTCCTCCGCCGAGATAGTCGTCAAGCGCCATCGCGATGGCCGCATAGACCTCTCCGCCGAATTCCTGCGAGAGCGCCATCGAGATCGCTGCGGCGACCTCCGGAGTCATATTCCCGTTTTTTATTGGTTTTGCCGCTTTTGCCGGTTTCGGTGCAGCCGCTTTCTTGTTGGCGTTGCCGATCCAGCCGAAGATGAACGCAAGGATGGTGAGCGCGATGAACACGGTTGAGACGGAAATCAGGGTCAGGACCCATCCGTGTGGGTCTTTCTCCTTCATTATCTGGCTGTTGGTCTTTGCGTCCACATCGCCGTTGTAGGATCCCGGAGTCGGTTTGTCAGTGATTTTTGTCTCGAAATCCATCATCTTGACTCCGGTCGGAACCTTGACCACGGAACAGTCCGCAGGAAGGTCAGCCGGGATGTCGAGCGTGTCTATGATGGTACGTCCGTCATTGCTGACGAGGTAGATAGTGGAACCGTTTCTCAGGGTGAAATTAGTGTAATATGTTCCCTGTGAGGCGTTTCCGCTTGCGTAGAAGACAACGCTCTGGCGTGGTTTCAAAGTTGTCGAAACGTCAGATGCGGGAATATGATACTTCCGCAGGTTGTCCTTGTCGTCGGACAGGTAGCAGCCGGCGAACTTCACACTTCCGTAGGAATTGTTGAAGATCTCGATCCAGCCGGTCCGCTGTCCGTAGCCGTCCGTAAGTCCGTTCGTGTTCTTCACGAGGACCTCTCCGATCCTCAGATCCGCCAGATTCTGTGCGCGGAGCCCCAGCCCGGAGAGCAGAAGGACGACCGATAATAGTAATTGTCCTAGTCTCTTCATAATCACTACAGAGGAAGATTGTCGTGTTTCTTCGCAGGCATCTGCTGCTTCTTTCCGGCCAGCTGCTCAAGGGCTCTGATGATGCGGAAACGGGTGTTGCGAGGCTCGATCACATCGTCGATGTAGCCTTTTTCCGCGGCCTGGTAAGGATTATTGAAGAGTTCTTCGTACTCCTCTTTCTTGGCGGCCCGGATCTTTTGCTGCTCGGCTGGATCCTCGACAGCTTTGATGTCCTTGGCGTAGAGCACGTTGACAGCTCCGTCTGCTCCCATCACGGCGATCTGGGCCGATGGCCATGCGTAGACAAGGTCAGCGCGCAGATGCTTGCTGCTCATCACAATGTAGGAACCGCCGTAGCTCTTGCGGAGTTCCACTGTGACCTTAGGGACTGTGGCCTCCCCGTAGGCATAGAGCAGTTTGGCTCCGTTGGTGATGACGGCTCCGTATTCCTGTTGGGTTCCCGGAAGGAATCCAGGCACGTCCACCAATGAGACAATCGGAATGTTGAACGCATCGCAGAAGCGCACGAAACGGGCACCCTTCCTGGAAGCGTTTATGTCCAGCACTCCTGCAAGCATCTTAGGTTGGTTGGCCACGATGCCGACGCTTCGGCCGTTCATGTGTGCGAATCCCACGATGATGTTCTTGGCGAACTCCTTGTGGATTTCAAAGAATTTGCCGTCATCCACGATGCTCGTGATGACCTTGTACATGTCGTAAGCCTGGTTCGGGTTGTCCGGGATGATTTCGTTGAGGGAGTCGTCAACCCTGCTGACCGGATCATTGGTCGGAACTCTCGGGGCCTCTTCCATGTTGTTCTGAGGAATATAGCCGAGGAGCTCCTTGATCGTGTTGATGCCTTCCTGCTCGTTCTCGGCCGCGAAATGAGCGACACCGCTCTTGGATGCATGAACGCTGGCTCCTCCGAGTTCCTCCTGCGAGACAACCTCGCCGAGGACACTCTTCACGACAGCAGGGCCGGTCAGGAACATGTAGGATGTGTTCTTGACCATCACCGTGAAGTCAGTGAGGGCAGGGGAGTAAACAGCTCCGCCGGCGCAAGGACCGAATATTCCTGAGATCTGAGGGATGACTCCCGACGCAAGGATATTCCTTTCGAATATCTCTCCGTAACCCGCGAGCGCGTCGACTCCTTCCTGAATTCTTGCTCCACCGGAGTCGTTAAGGCAGATGAAAGGCGCTCCGTTGCGTGTCGCCAGATCCATCGCCTTGCAGATTTTCTCCGCCATTGTCTTTGAAAGAGATCCACCTGAGACTGTGAAGTCTTGGGCCGCCACATAAACCAGACGTCCGTCGATCGTGCCTTGACCGGTGACAACTCCATCTCCGTCAAAGTGCTGTTTTTCCATTCCGAAGTTCGTGCAGCGGTGACGGACAAACATATCGAATTCCTCGAAGCTTCCTTCGTCAAGCAGCAGTGCGAGGCGTTCCCTCGCCGTCAACTTGCCTTTCTCGTGCTGGGCGTCGATCCTTTTCTGGCCTCCGCCCATCCTGGCCGCGGCTCTACGCTCGACCAATTTTTTGATGTTATCCTGCTGGATGCTCATATTTTGTTACTTTAATCAAATTTTCAGAATCACAAATTTATCAAGAATCCCCATTCATTCAAAATTCCTGCCCGCAAAATCGTAAAATTCCGTCTCTTGTGGTAAAATGCTAATTTCTGAATATAATTGTGTACCTAATGTTCCGGTCGCTGAGCCTGTCGAAGCGACTCTTTAAGCACAGTTGCAACTTTTGAGATGTCACCATAGCGCAAAGAAATTTTTCCATGGAAAATTTTTGTAACGTGAAAAATTTGCCATGGAAAAATTTTTTGCGCCCATAATGTGCAATGCGTCTATAATAAAAAAAACTGACTGAAAACAACTTTCAGTCAGCCTCTAATATTAATTAGCAATTATTACTCGGCCGGTTTCAGCGTGCTGTAAACATTGGTGACATCGTCATCGTCCTCAAGCAGACCTGTGAGTTTGTCCAACGTCTCACGCTGCTCTGGAGTGACATCCTTAAGATCCACGTTAGGAATTCTCTCAAATCCTCCGGAGATGAGTTCGTACCCGTTGTCCTCAATGTACTTCTGGATTGCTCCGTAGGATTCGTAGGCACCGTAGATCACAACATCCTTTGTGATCTCTCCGTCCTTGTCCTCCTGCTCCTCAATGAAAACCTCAGGATCGTCATCGCAATCGCAGAGGGCAAGCTGAAGTTCATCGATGTCCATTCCCTCCTTGTACTTGATGCGGAACACACACTTGTGGTCGAACATGAAACTCACGCTGCCGCTCGTGCCCAATGAACCTCCACATTTCGTGAAGTAACTTCTTACATTTGCAACTGTACGAGTGTTGTTGTCAGTAGCAGTCTCAACGAGGTAGGCGATTCCGTGAGGACCGTAACCCTCGAACACAACCTCCTTGAAGTCCCCTTGATTCTTCTCAAGAGCTCTCTTGATTGCTTTCTCAACGTTGTCCTTAGGCATGTTCTCGCTCCTGGCCTCGGCCATAAGAGCCCTAAGTCTGGAGTTGCCGACAACGTCAGGACCGCCCTGCTTTACAGCGATGGTGATTTCCTTTCCGATCTTGGTGAAGGTCTTGGCCATGTGGCCCCACCTCTTCAATTTTCTCTCCTTACGGAATTCAAACGCTCTTCCCATAGTTCTTTACTTGGTCTGGTTCTCGATGCGAGTGATGTACTTGTCAACGTCGTAACCTTCAACTGACTGAGGGTACTGATCCTTAATCTTTTTGTAGAAAGTGAGGGCTTTTGCGTTGTCTCCAAGCTCTTCGCAAGTGACGCCTGCCTTTAAAAGATAGGCAGCTGCAAACATGTTGTCTGCAACAGCTGCGGCTTTTTCGAAGTAACCGACAGCCTCATTGTACTTTTCAAGTCCTACGTAAGCGTCACCGATGCAGGCGGTAGCTCTGGCTGAAAGGATAGACTCCTTAGCATCATATTTCTTGAGATAGTTAATGGCTTCCTGATAGTTTCCAAGTTGGAGCTCGCAGACACCAGCATAGTAGTAGATGTCCTTGCCGCCCTTTGCTCCGAAGTCATTGATTATTTGGGCAAATCCGAGCACATTGCCGTCACCGTTAAGTGCGAGTTCGAACTCCCCGTTGCGGAAATTGGCTTCAGCCGGAGCCATTTGGGCCGCAGCCTCAGCTGCCTTAGGTTGTGCATAGAACTTCTGATACCCACCAATCGCGAGTGCGGCCACAACTAGCGCAATAAGAGCACCATAGATTGTTTTTTTGTTCTCACGGAAGAACTGGTCGGTCTTGGACACGGTCTCTATGACCTTCTCCTCACGCTCCTGCTCTTGCTCCTTTAAAATTGCTTCTTGTTTTGACATTTTTATACAGTTTTTGTTATTATCTAATAATAGTCCGCAAAATTAGAAAAAAATGTTTAATCCTGCAATATTGATTACCCCTATCTCTTTTCGGCTGAAAATGACTATCTTTGCCATTCGTGACACGAAAAACATGTCGCTTTAGATTTAGATTAAGATTACTTAAGATGGCGCAGTTTGTTTTTTTGATGTTACTTGTTCAGAAAGAAGACAGGATGCCGGCATTGAAGAAAATAGTCGTTCAGAATTTCAGGAACATAGCGTTTCAGGAATTGTCCTTCTCCCCAAACATCAATTGCATATCAGGCAATAACGGAGAGGGGAAGACAAACCTTATGGACGCGGTCTGGTATCTTTCGATGACAAAGAGCGCATTTGCCCCGTCAGACAAGTTCAATTTCCGGCACGGCACGGACACATTCGCGGTTTCGGGGACATATTCAATGAATATGGGGCCGGACGCGCGGTTTTCGGTTCAGGTGGACGGCAAGGGCGAGAAGAAGGTGCGGAGGGACGACAAGGCATATTCAAAGGTCTCTGAGCACATCGGGGTGCTGCCGATAGTGATGGTCTCTCCGTCAGACACTTCCCTCGTGAGCGAGAGCGGAGACGACAGGCGCAGGTTCGTCAATTCGGTGCTGTCGCAGATGGACAGGGAATATCTTGCCGTGATGCAGCAGTACAACCGCCTCCTTTTCCAACGTAACAAGATGCTCAAGGACGGCTCCTTCGATGAGTCGCTTCTGGACGTGTTCGACGAAAGGATGAATGAATATGCTGGTGTGATTCACGGCAAGAGGGACGCTTTTGTTAAGGATCTGCTCCCGTTGGTGGCCGAACATTACGCCACGCTTTCGGGAGGCCGTGAGTCAGTGTCCATTGACTATAAATCAGATTTGAAGAAGGGCTCACTGGCGGATCTTCTTAAGGCTTCCAGGGAGAAGGACAGGATATTCAAGTACACTACCTTAGGGATCCAGAGGGATGATTTTATCTTCGAGATGAACGGGTTTCCAATCCGGCGCTGCGGCTCGCAGGGGCAGCAGAAGTCGTTCTTGGTCTCGCTGAAGTTCGCCCAGTACGAGCTGATGAAACGCAGGTACGGATTCCCTCCGATGCTGCTGCTGGACGATGTGTTCGACAAGCTGGACATGAGCAGGATCTCGAATTTGTTGGGAATGGTCGCAGGTAGCGACTTCGGCCAGATATTCATAACAGACAGCAACAAGGTCAGAATGTCGGGGATTGTGGATGGTCTGACTGCTGATAGGGCTTATTTCGAGGCCGTAGGAGGTGAGTTTAAGGAGATTTGAGCATGTCTGGATTCGAAAAAATTAAAGGAACTCCTCGAAAAGAGGCTTTGGGCATGGATCAGTTAATCCCGCTGTACATCAGAGCGTTGAAACTGAGTGCCGGGCTTAATACCCAACGGGTTTTCGCGGCTTGGGATGCTGTCTCAGGACTCTCAGGTCAGACATTGCGGAAGTTCTATCGAGACGGAAAACTGTATGTGACGATTTCTTCTTCTATGCTACGTAGTCATCTGGAGTTTCAGAAACCGGCTTTAATTCAGGCGATTAACCGTTTTCTGGAAAAAGATGAACTGTTTGTCAAGGATTATGAGAAAGTCGGTTTTGTCAAAGAATTGATTCTGAAATAGTTCAAGAATATGAGTCCGGTCAGAGTGATAGTAGATGATGCAATCCCTTTTATCAAGAGGGTGCTAGAGCCGTATGCTCAGATTAAGTACATGGAAGGTCGTTCAATTCGTAGAGACGATCTCCTGAATGCAGATGCTTTAATCATCAGAACCAGAACAAAATGTGATGCAGATTTGCTTGAAGGCACTCCGGTGAAATTCATTGCTACTGCGACCATTGGAATGGATCATATTGATTTGCCTTATTGTAACAGTAAGGGCATCATAGTACGTAATTCCGCTGGGTGTAATGCCGGAGGTGTGATGAACTATGTCTTTTCGGCACTTTACGGTGTTGCAGCCCGAAAGGCAATCAGACTTGAAGGTGACAAGCTTGGAATTATCGGTGTTGGAAATGTCGGGAAACGAGTGGATTCTGTGGCTGGTTCTCTTGGTTTTAAAGTCCTGAAGAACGATCCGCCACGCATGGCTGAGGAGGGTAATGAGGGGTTCTGTCCTTTGGACTATCTTTTGGCTAATGCAGACATAGTGACAATGCATGTTCCTTTAAACGAAACTACAAGAGGAATGGCTAACGATGAGTTTTTCAGCAGGATGAGGCCAGGTACGATTTTCATCAACGCGTCTCGTGGAGAGGTCGTGGATGAAGCATCACTGAAAAGGGCTATCCCTAAGCTTGGCCCTGTCATCGTTGACACTTGGAATCATGAGCCGGACATTGACAGAGAGTTGCTGGACATGGTTGACATCGCCACTCCACACATCGCTGGATATTCTTACCAAGGCAAGCAGAACGGCACTACCATGGCAGTTCGTGCTTTTGCACGTTTCTTTGGCATTGAAGCTCTCTATGATTTCTTTCCGAAAACTGAAATAATTGATCTGGAATCAATTAGGCTTGATCTTAAAGGAAAGACTCAAGGTGAGATAGCTTCTGTCCTCCAGTACAACTACCCGATTTTTACCGATGATTTCATGCTCCGTATGGCTCCTGAAAACTTTGAGTCGCTCCGATCCAATTATCAGTACCGTCGCGAGTTTTACATCTTCTGATTCTGTCGAATCTCCATTACGGATAGCTCAAACGTTGAAGAGAGAGACTGATACCCCACTCAACCCAAGAATTTTGGTAACGTGCAAAATTCTGGTTGAGTGGGGTATCAGTCTATTGGAAAAGGATTTTGCATGGTCGCTGAGCTTGTCGAAGTGGCTATTATATAAATATCCGGTCACTTCGGCAGGCTCAGTGCCCGACGGGTTCAGTGACCGGACTTCCATAAATGTATTAGAGTGTAAGGGCTAGTACTTGATGGTGCCTATTCCAGCTCTGGTGGTCTTTACGTTGTCGGCTTTCAAAGCTTCGGCATCAATGACACCTACTCCATTAATCTTGTAGTTAGCGCTGCCTGTCTTGCCTCCGAGAGTGATCTTGCCGGCACCACGGATGACGGCTGTGGCGGTCTTTGACTCGATTCTCTGTACCTCAACTCGGCCGGCTCCGTTCATCTCGACACTGAGATCCTTGGACTTGGCCCCGTCCAGATTGACCTTGCCGGCACCAGAAGTCATGATCTCAATCGAACTCTTGGCGGACAAATCCTTGATTTCCACGCTTCCGGCTCCTGATGATCTGATCTTCAGGGATTCGGTCTTGATGCCGTTCTCGCAGGTGAAACTACCTGAACCTGACAACTCTACGTAAGTCAGATGCTTGGTGCGGACCTTGACCTCAATAGGAGGAAGAGTGTAGCTCTTGCCTTCCTTAAGGTTAAGCTTTAGGACGAGCATGCCGTCATTGTTCTTGACTTCGAGACATTCGAACACTCTGTCCTTCGCTCTCACCGAGACTTCTGTGTTTCCGGATGTCTGTTCATAGATGACTCGGAACAATCCGTTGGCGTCAACAGACGTGACGGTGCCTACATCGAATGTCTTGGTCTTGTAATCGTCATCGTCACTGCTGGTTCTTGCATTCAGTGCGGCTGATGATGTCAGGCCGAGAAGAGCCACGGCCAAAATGTGAAATAATGTCTTCCGCATATTCGTTGTGATTATTATTTTGTTGCTTCCCCGTTGGTTATAAGGTCTCCGCTTCCGCTTTCCTGAGCCTCTACATGCTTAGCTTTCAGTTCGCTGGCATCAATGTCTCCGGAACCTGCCTTGCTGAATACGGCAGAGTCAGTCTTGCCGGATAGCGTTGCGTCTCCCGAACCTTTTGACGCTACAGATAGCGTGCCAACATTTAGGTCGTTGTACTCTCCGTCTCCGGAGCCATTCTTGTCGATGACCATTTCACTTGCTGTGATATGCTTGAGTTCATGGTCGCTGCTTCCAGTACCTATGATTGTCAACTTTCCTGAAATCTCAAGATTGAATGCCTTGATGAGTCCTGATCCGATTGTCTCTATGCGCAGTGAGTCTCCATGATATCCGGAAATGCGTATGTTGCTTGAAGTGGATGAGATGCTTGTCAAAGCCGGAGCGTAAATCCGAACTTGGGTCGGGCCGAAGATTCTTGCTGTTTTGTCCGTGAATCCAACCGTCAGGACACCATTCTCATTTGTCACCTGGATTGAGTCCGTCATCATCTCGTAGGATATTGTTTCCACCTTGAACTCGTTCTCGGTCTGGACGATCATCACGTCATCGATGCCCCCTTTGCAACGTACCGAATGGAACTCGCCAGGGGTGTAGGCCACGGTATCAACTTCTCCTTCTGCAGTGTGCATCCGGTACCTCATGTCGTATTTGAACTGTTTCTTCGCGTCATCACTGAATCTGAAGTAGCAGGATGAGAGTCCTGCTGCCATAAGTACAATCGCAGTGGCGGTCAGGATATTCTTAAATATTCTCATAATATTCATAAATCTCAGTAATCTATATATTCATTTATCGCTTGATTAGCAATTCTTTAGGATCGAGCCCCAGAAGTTCCATCTTTTTGAGGAAGGCAGGTAGCTCGACTTCGAGGAACTCCTTCCTGTCGTTCGCCAGCACTATGTCCTTGGCACCATCGCTGATGAAGTAGCCGATGCCGCGCTTGTTGTAGATGATGCCCTCGTTGGTGAGCTTCTCGTAGGTACGCATCACCGTGTTGGGATTAACACCGATAGATGCTCCGTATTCCCGAACGGACGGTATTCTGTCATCGGTCTTCAGCGCCCCGGAGAGAATCTTCTCGCAGATTATGTCGCTGATCTGTAGGTAGATCGCCTTGTTTGAATTGAATTCCATGTCAAAAATCATTAATGTTGAAGCCTTTTGAGCCGGAACCATGACCAAGTGCCGCAGACAGCCACAATCAGCAGAAGCCAGAAGTTGAGGAAGGCATTCAGCCAAAAGTCGATGTTGTCAGCGTGCCTTATCGTCCAGTCATTGATCCAGTTTCCCCACCATTCGAGGTCTGCGTTGGAGATGAAGGCGCTGAGCAGGCCGGAGAACACCATTCCAAGCGCAAAGAGCGCGAGCGCGGTGCCAACCACCTTCCATTTCTTGAATATCAAGCCGCCAAGCAGGAATATGCTTGCGTATTCAATGATGTTCGCGGCCAGAATCCAGAAGCCGTTGGCAGGGACAATAAAGTCTGATGTCCCAATCTCCTTGTTGATTCTGAAAGACATCAGAGAGTCACCGCAGGAATTGTCCAGCAGACAGACAAACGCATCACAGAGGAAATAGACACAGATGTAGATGATCGGAATGACAACAAGTGAGATTATCATCATGGAAGCGAATTTCTCGAGCCTTGAAGCAGGCAGCATAAGCCATTCCGAACCCTTGGCCTTGTCGGTTATCTCTCCGTAGGCTCTTGAAGGGTATATCATTACAAAGATGACTGTCATTATCGCGAACACTCCGAATCTTGTCCATCCCGCAGGCCCATCGATTTCTATTCCGGAGAAGATTCTTAGTAAGCCTCCATCAAACAATGCCGCGAAGAACATGTATATCATATAGAAAATAATCGGGAACATGGCGAAGATCAGCATCAGCAACCCGATGTTTTTCCACTGCCTTTTGAGGTCATAGACGAAATATTTTCCAAACCTATTGAAATTGAATGTATTGCTCATTGTCATTCCTCCTTATTTAATGCTGAACATTCCTTTAATCAGTTTTTTCTTATTGTGGACAGCGTTGAATAGAGCTTCCACATTGATCTTGCTGTCTTCTTCGGTCATGTTAGGGTAAACCTGAATGAATCCGCCAGGAAGCTGTTCGCTGTAGAGGGCTTCTGTGTGAAGCTGGGTGCCATAGTCGAAGTACAACTTACTTGTTATCTCTTTCACAGAGGCGTTCAGCAGCACATCCTGACGGTCAAGGATTATGATCGGGTCGATGATGTTCTCCAGATCCCTTACCTGATGAGTAGAGATGACGATTGTGGAGTCATCGGAAGTGTACTTCATTATGGCGCTTCTGAACTGCGTCTTGGAAGGAATGTCCAGACCATTAGTCGGTTCATCCATGAATATGTACTTGCAGCCACATGCCAGAGCCAACGAGATGTAGGTCTTCTTCAACTGTCCCGCTGACATCTGGTTCATTTTCTTGGCAGGGTCGTTCTCGAATTCCTTCATGATTTCAAGGAACTTGGCATGGTCATAGTTCGGCCAGAATGCTCCTCTTTCCTTGGCGAAGCATTCTGCCTTCATAGCTACGGGCAGGACTTCGTCCGGAAGATAGAACTGCTTCTGGAGTAGGGTAGGGGTGCGATCAAAGGGATTCTCTCCATCGGTGGAGATGCTGCCCTCTGTTACTTTCTTAAGGCCGCAAAGTAGTGTCAGTAAGGTGGTTTTGCCGACCCCGTTCTCGCCTAGAAGACCGTAGATGCGGCCTTCCTCAAGTGTTGTTGTGATGCTTTTCAAGACGGGCGTCTTGCCGTAGCTGAAAGCTAGCTCTTTGATTTCTATCATATCTTGTTAGTGTAATAGTTTATTAATACACCGCAAAGATAATAATGTTTTTCTGAAATCAAAGAATTTATTTGCATTTTTAAGTCGTATTGTCACTCATCGGAATTGCCTTATTCCTTAAGATTCATTTCTCGCCATTCCGTAGGCGTACACCCTACAACTGACCTGAATTGTTGCCTGAAATTAGACTTGTCGAAGAGTCCAACGGCATAGCCAATGTGGCAAACAGGGGTTTCGGGGTGAATCAGAAGCAATTCCTTTGCCTCGTTAATACGGAGTTCCTTTCTCCATGAGACGAATTTTTTCTTCAAAACTTTAGAACAATAGAAGCTAAGCTCCTCACTTGTGATTTCAAGCTCGTCTAAAAGCATGTCCATGGATTCGTAAGTGTCATGGTGTTTTCCTTCCTGAATCCAGTCATTGAGTTTCTTACCAACTTTTCCGATGGTTTTCCTTTCATTGATTGTTTCACGGATGTACGAGACACTGCTCTTGTGGATTCTCCTCAGCTTTAGCGAAATGCTAGAGAGAATTGGTTTAGTAAGTCCTTTCATTTTGGTTGTGTCAATTGGATATTATGGTTTTTATAAAAACAGGTGATGGCCGAGGACTTGTTTCGGCCATCACCTTAACTTGTTAGCCTTAGTTTGGTGTGGCTACCAGCCAAGTACGTAGGCGAAGATCAACGGTGCTACGATTGTAGCATCACTTTCCACGATAAAGCGTGGGGTGGTAGGGGACAGCTTTCCCCAGGTGATCTTCTCGTTAGGAACGGCTCCTGAATATGAACCGTAGGAAGTGGTGCTGTCAGAGATCTGGCAGAAATATGACCACAGCGGTGTGCCCTTCCATCCGAGATCCTGCTCCATCATAGGAACGACGCAGATAGGGAAGTCACCAGCGGTGCCGCCACCGATCTGGAAAAATCCTACACCGGCTCCTGTCGCGTTGGCCTTGTACCAGTCAACAAGGAACATCATAACCTCAACTCCGGTTTTGACGAGGTCGGTAGGGAACTCTCCGCGGATGCAGTGGGCTGTGAATATGTTGCCGGTGGTGCAATCCTCCCAAGCCGGGCAGATGATAGGAATATTCTTCTCGCAGGCGGCCATTACCCAACTGTCCTTAGGGTCGATCTCATAGTACTGCTCTAGAACTCCGCTGCGGAGGATCTGGTAGAGATATTCATAAGGGAAATACCTTTTTCCTTCGTTCTTCGCCTTTGTCCACACATCGACAAGAGCACCCTCAAGACGGCGGAACGCTTCTTCCTCAGGGATGCAAGTGTCGGTCACACGGTTGTAGTGGTTCTCAAGCAGCTCCTGCTCCTGTTGCGGAGTGAGGTCGCGGTAGCCCGGGATCCTGTAGTAGTGTGAGTGGGCAACGAGGTTCATAATGTCTTCCTCAAGGTTGTTGGCTGAGCAGCAGACGAACGAGAACTTGTCCTGACGGATCATCTCCGCAAGGGAAAGTCCGAGCTCAGCGGTACTCATCGCACCTGCCATAGCAAGGAACATCTTTCCACCCTTGTCGAGAAGGTCGCAATAGGCCTTCGCAGCGTCAACCACGCAAGCCGAGTTGAAGTGGCGGTAGTGGTGGGTGATGAATTGTGAAATAGGTCCTTTTTCCATTTTTTTGTCCTAATGTTAAAAGTATTTTTCATTCGCTATCTCGTGTCAGAAAACTCCTCTGAACGTACAATAGTGTGCGAATTTAGAAATTTTAGATTACTTTTGCAATTGTTTTGGTTTTGAATAGGTTTTATTCTTCAAGAATATATTGCCAAACAGAAAGTTGTTTTGAATTGTTTGAAATGTTCTTTGAGGGGAAAATCTTAAAACAAACAAAGCAAAACCGCTTCTTAGGAAGCGGCAATTTGTTTTGTGAATATGGTGAGATTGTTTAAGCAGTGATTTTCCGAATATGCTAAGGATAGGTGATTACGAATCTTTCAGCAAGGTGGCTACGCCTTTCTACTACTATGACATTGAACTTTTCCAGCGTACGGCCGATAAGGTCGCTAAGCTATCCGCACGTTACGGAATCCATGCGCATTATTCCATCAAAGCTAATTCGGACAGGCGTCTGAACGATATCCTGAGTGCCAAGGGGTTTGGGGCGGATTGTGTCAGCGGGGATGAGATAGAGTTCGCTGTCGGGTGCGGCTATGATCCCAAGCAGATTTTCTTTGCCGGCGTGGGTAAGACTGACCGGGAAATATGTCAGGCCTTTCAGGCCGGGATTGGGGCTTTTGTGGTTGAGTCGTTGGAGGAGATCGAAGTGATTGGGGCTTTGGCGCGAAGGCTGGACCGCAAGGCTTCCATCAGTCTCAGGATCAATCCGAACATCGATGCTCACACGCATCAGTACATCACCACTGGTCTCTACGAGGACAAATTCGGCCTTTCTGACAGAAGTTTTGATGGTGCTGTGGCGATGTTGAAGTCCGATCCTGCTTTGGATTTTTTCGGCCTTCAATTTCACATCGGCTCTCAGATTCTGGACGTGGAGAATGTCATCAGCCTTGAATGTGCGAAAGTAAGCGAGATCGTTGCGTTGTTTGAGTCCAAAGGGCTGGTTGTGAGGAATATAGATTTGGGAGGCGGCCTTGGTGTTAACTATGAAGACCCAGATGCCAACCCTATAGCTGATTTTGACACATGGTTCAAGACCATAGACAGGAACCTTGTCCGGCGGCCAGACCAGACTGTGCACATCGAGCCTGGGCGCTCCATTGTGGCTCAATGTGGTTCGCTCATCACACAGGTCGTGTATGTCAAGAAAGGGGAGAACCGCAGTTTCATGATGGTTGACGCTGGAATGAACGACCTTATACGGCCAGCGCTTTACGGAGCATTCCATAAGATAGAGAATATTACCGCCCATTATCAGGACGGGGATTCGAGAAAGTCATGCGTCTATGATGTCGTAGGCCCGGTCTGTGAGTCTGCGGACACATTCGGGAAGGAACGTTCACTGCCTGAAAGCCATAGGGGAGACCTCATCGCCATTCGCAGCGCTGGGGCTTACGGCCAGGTTATGGCCTCCCACTACAACATGCGTCCGTTCGCTCCGGCAGTATATTCAGACCGCTTGTTGGAAGCCCCTCACCGGAAGGATTATTTCGCTTTATGAATATAAGAAACAGCCGTCTCGGAAAGAAGAGGCGGCTGTTTTGCTGTTGTAATATTCCTATCTTCTGAAACCGCGGAGCCTTTGGGCGAGGTTCCCGGTCAGCGCGCTCTTCATCATCTTGCGGGTGGTCTCGAACTGCTTGAGCAGCTTGTTCACCTCTGCCACGTTGGTGCCGCTTCCGTCCGCTATTCTCTTGCGGCGGCTTCCGTTGATGATTTCAGGATTGTCCCTCTCCTCCGGGGTCATGGACATGATGATAGCCTCTATGCCCTTGAACGCCTTGTCGTTATCGATGTCGATGTCCTTGATGGCCTTTCCGACTCCAGGAATCATACCTGCCAGATCCTTGATGTTGCCCATCTTTTTGACCTGCTGAATCTGGTTGTAGAAGTCCATCAGCCCGAACTTGTCCTTGGCCAGTTTCTTTCTGGTCTCGCGGGCCTGTTTCTCATCGAATTGCTCCTGGGCTTTCTCGACGAGGGAGACAACGTCACCCATGCCGAGAATCCTGTCAGCGATACGCCCCGGATGGAACACGTCCATCGCCTCCATCTTCTCACCCGATGAGATGAACTTGATCGGTTTACCGGTGACGTACTTGATTGAAAGCGCTGCACCGCCTCTGGTGTCACCATCCATCTTGGTCAGCACAACTCCATCGAAGTCAAGCCTCTCGTTGAACACCTTGGCGGTCTCGACGGCATCCTGACCGGTCATCGCATCGACCACGAACAGAGATTCGGTCGGATTGACGGCCTTGTGCAATGCTGAGATCTCGTCCATCAGCTCCTGGTCCACGGCCAGACGGCCAGCGGTGTCTATGATGACCACTGAATATCCTTCCGCCTTGGCCTTGGCTATGGCGTTTTTGGCGATTTTGATCGGGTCCTTGACTCCCTCCTCAGTATAGACCGGAACCTGAATTCCCTCACCGAGTACCTTCAACTGCTCTATGGCCGCTGGACGGAATGTGTCGCAGGCTGCAAGGAGCACCTTCATGCCCCTCTTGCTCTTGATGTTGTTAGCCAGTTTGGCCGAGAACGTGGTCTTACCGGAACCGTTCAGACCAGCCACCAGAACTACCCCGGGATTGCCCTTGATGTTGATGTCCTGCGAGGCGCTCCCCATGAACTCAGCGAGTTCGTCGTGGACGATCTTTACCATCATCTGTTGAGGCTTCACGGCAGTGAGGACGTTATGTCCCATCGCCTTGACCTTTACCTTGTCACAGAAATCCTTAGCTACTCGGAAGCTCACGTCCGCATCCAGCAGCGCCCTGCGGATGTCTTTCAGCGTCTCCGCGACATTGATCTCTGTGATTTTTCCCTCGCCCTTCAGAATCTTGAAGGATCTCTCAAGTCTCTCCTGTAAGTTATCGAACATATTCAGTAGCCAATTAATAGTAGCCTACAAAGATAAGCAATTCCATTGGAAGAATAAATTTTTGTTAAAGACGCACATTAACAAAAATTGCTTGTTGATGTAGTACAATGTTAGACGATTAATTATAAAAAGGATATTTTCTTGATTATTTTTATCTTGTCGAAAGAAACGATTTAACACTTTTATACAAAACCCTTTTTTTCAATGAAAAAGAATCGCACTTACAGAACGAACGCCTTTATCGCGATGATTCTGGCGGGGTCTTTCCTTGCAGGAACGACAGCGCAAGCCGTTGAGTCAAAGGTTGGTTCGGACTCGGAGGCAACCGCTTCCCAGCAACAGAACCGCACTGTAACCGGAAAGGTCATTGACGCTTCCGGCCAAGGCGCGGTCGGCATCGGTGTGATGGTGAAAGGTACAACGAATGGTACCTTGACCAACGCTGATGGTACATTCTCCATTTCAGATGTGGCTCCTGGTGCCACTATTGTATTTTCTAGCATCGGTTACAAGACTGTAGAGGTTGTCTATGAAGGCCAGCCACTCAATGTCACCATCGCTGAGGACAACGAGCTTCTTGATGAATCCGTGGTAACCGCCCTTGGAATCAAGAGGGAAAGGAAGTCTCTCGGTTATGCTGTGGAGGACATCAACGCCTCCGAGCTCATGAAGAACAAGACCGCCAACGCGATCAGCTCTCTGTCTGGTAAGATTGCAGGTGTGAACATCACACAGTCTTCTGGTGCGGCCGGATCCGGTGCTCAGATTATCCTTCGTGGTGGTACGTCTGGATCAGAAAACCGTGACAACCAGCCGCTCTTCGTTGTTGACGGTGTGATTTACGACAACTCCTCTCAGGTTGTTGGAAACTCAGCCTTCGATGGATCTGGATCAGGTTCTACGACTTCCTCAAACCGTGTGATGGACATCAACCCTGAGGACATTGAGAGTATGTCAATCCTTAAGGGACCTGCCGCTTCCGCTCTTTACGGTTCACGCGCTGCTAACGGTGTAGTGCTCATCACTACAAAGAAAGGTAAGGACGGTGTCGTTGAGGTCAATCTCAATACTAAGTACATTACCTCATGGGCCAAGGCTCTTCCTGAAGCACAGACAGAGTACAGTCGTGGTTACATGGAAGATCTCTATGACGACAGCGGAAATTACCTCGGTGCAAAATTCAACGACTTCTCTTACAACTCTTGGGGCGAGAAAGTGGCCGCAGGCACCCAAACCTATGACAATATAGGTAACTTCTTTACCCCAGCTGGAACATGGGATACCAACCTCAGCGTTTCAGGCGGACATAAGGACGGAAACTTCTTCCTTTCTGCTTCCAAATATGCCCAGGATGGTATAGTGCCAACCACCGGTTACGACAAGACCACATTCCGTTTCAACGGTGAGCAGAAGTTTAAGATCTTTACATTCAGCGTCAATACCGCATATTCAAAGGCCACTACTGACAGAACCCTGACCTCAGGCGGTCTTTACGGATCTTCAGGTACCGGTACTCTCGGAGCCGTCTATGGCTGGAGCACTACTGACGACATGGAGCATTGGGCCAACGAGGACGGAACCCGTTATAGGATGTTCGGAGATCGTCTCGACCCTTGGGATGAGAGGGACAACCCATATTGGATCCTTAACAAGAACAGCTATCAGGACAAAACCGAACGTTTTACCGGTTCCATCAACATCCGTGCTGACATCACCAAGTGGCTCTTCATCAACTACCGTCTCGGTTTGGACACCTACAACACAATTAACTCTACCCGCATCGCTCCGGAAGGCGCCATCCAGCAGGTTTGGCAGAAAGGTATGATGAGTGACAACACCCTGAAATATTCATACCTCTCCAACAACCTCATGATCAATGCCAACCATTCCATCGGTGATTTCCACGGAAACATCATGGCCGGAATGGCTACTGACGACACTTCCACTGACAGAAACTACAAGATGGCATGGAACTTCGAGGTTCCGGATTTCTATTCCTACGCCAACGCTACGGACAACAACAAGAAGTTCCAGCACTCAGCCACAAAGAAGAGACTTGTCGGTGTGTTCGGTGAGGTTCGTCTTGATTGGAAGAACACCGTTTTCCTTTCCGCCACAGGACGTAACGACTGGACTTCAACCCTTCCTGTAGAGAACCGTTCATATTTCTATCCTTCTGTAAGTGGAGCGTTCGTGTTCAGCCAACTGCTTAAGGACACCGGAGTCATGTCAGACGATATCCTCAGCTTTGGTAAACTCAGGGCTTCCTGGGCCAAGGTTGGTAAGGACACTGGAGCTTACGAGACTAACACCGCTCTTTGGCCAGTAGGTTCATACCTTTTGGGAAAGACCGGAGTCGGTGCGACTTGGACCCGTGGTAACCCATACCTCCGTCCTGAGATGAGTAAGTCCTCCGAGATCGGCCTCGAACTCCATTTCTTCCAGCATAGGTTGAAGATGGATGTGGCTTACTACACCAACGACTCTTACAACCAGATTCTGAGCCCACGTGGCCCTCAGTCAACAGGCTACATCTTCTGCTCGATCAATGCTGGTAATGTCTATAATAAAGGTATAGAGTTCTCGCTCTCCGGAACCCCGATAGAGAATAAGGACTTTGTTTGGGAATCTGCCCTCAACATCGCTGGCAACAGAGGTACGATGGACGGGCTGCCTAAGGGTATGGACGTTATGTATGTCACAGATGTTCAGTACGGAAGCGCCAAGGCCGCTTCTTTCTCAGGCGGAAACTTCATGGCTATCAGTGGTACTACATGGATGAGGGACGATGACGGCAACATCGTGCTTGACAGCAATAATATGCCTCTCAAGAGTGACGCTGCGTCGGTTCAGGTAGGAAACCGTGAGTCCAAACTGACAGGAGGTTGGAACAATACCTTTACCTACAAGAATCTGTCTTTCAACATGCTATGGGAATTCCGCATTGGCGGTGACGTGTTCAACGGAACCAAATATGCCATGACGCAGTATGGAACCAGTAAGTTCTCAGCTGAGGTGAGAAACCAGCCTCTTGTCATCAGTGGTGTGCACCAGATTCTCAATGACAAGAAAGAAGTAATCGGCTACACGGATCCAGAGACTTATGTTTACGAGCCTGATCAGACTTACGACTTCAACAAAGCCAAGACATCCGGCTATAACATCATAAAGAATTACTACACCGGTGCCTACAACTATGAAACGGCCAATTGGATTACAAAGGTCAACTCTCTAAGGCTACGTACCCTTTCCGTCACATACAACCTTCCTAAGAAGCTTCTTGAAAAGAGTAAGGTCATTAAGAGGGCATCGGTTTCCGCCATTGCCAACAACATTCTTCTCTTCACGAACTATGACGGAGATCCTGAGGTAGCGGCATCCGGAGCGGGACGTGGTGGCTCATCATCAGTGGGCTTTGACTACTGCGGTGTTCCTGCCGTCTCAAGTTTCACATTCGGTGTGAACCTTACATTCTAATCAGCCGTGACATCATTTAAATATTCAAAAAGTATGAAACTTATCAAAACAATATTTCTTTCTGGTGCCTTGACGGCGGCGCTTTCGTTAGTGTCCTGCGCTGAATGGCTGGATGTGAACACCGACCCTGAGAATCCTACTCTGGAATCCGCTGAGTACCAGCTCGAACTTGCCCATTGCGAGTTCTACACGAACAGCGCGCAGCAGTTCGCTGCTTGGCGTTCTTCAATGGCGATGGGGGATTGGACCAGACACTACGACCAAGGTGGCAATTATTGGAAAATGTCATACTGGGCACCGGTTGATAATATAACCACAACTCCTTACCAGTGGTTTCTCGTAGGAGCCGGAGCCACCCTCAAGGATATGTATTCCAAGGCTATGGCCGCTGAGAACTGGCACTACGCAGGCGTAGCCAAAGTGTTGCTTGCCTACGGCTATATGCTTATGACTGACCTTTACGGTGAGATGCCTTACACTCAAGGTCTTTCTGAGAGTGCCATTCCTGAATATGACAACGGCAAGACTATTTATCTTGGTTGTCTTACGGACATCGATGAGGCAATTGACCTCCTGTCAAAAAGCATAGACACCAATAAACTACCATCACTTGCTGTAGGTGATTTCTGGAATAACGGTGATGTCAACAAGTGGTCGAAACTTGCCAACCTGCTCAAGGCACGTTGGATCAACAAACTCATCAAGAAGGGCGAAGGCAGTTATCTTGAAGGTAAATATGACCGTCAGGCTATTTTGGACTGCCTTTCCAAGGCTATGACCAGCAATGCTGACAACACTGTCATCAACCATACTGACGACAACGGCACGACTCACGACGACCTTGGCTGGAATGAGCCTGTTGATTACTCTCCATTGTTCTCCGTCTGCGGAGGAAACAGCGGCTATATAGCAACCAAGATGCTCTATGACAACCTGACAAACTTCGCAGGTCTTGGAGTAGAGGATCCACGTGCTGACCATATACTTCCTTGGGCTAAGTCAAAGAAGAGCGAAGCGGCCGTTAAGGAGATTAAATGGAATGAGAACGGTACTTGGAGAAGAACACTTGGTGTGGACTTGTCTTCTAACATATTCAGCACCGGTGGCCCTCTTCGCCCCAGTTACAGTGCTGATAAGGGCGGATGGTATATTAATACCACGTCCGATGCAAGGCTTGGTGACACTGTCTATGTGGAAAGTACATCCAGAGCAAAAGGATGGAACGCCAATAAGGATCTTCTTTTCAGAAGGAACGAAAAAGATGGATCCGAAGAGTCTGGATCATTCTATTCACGTGTTTCCGCTCCTACCTACGTCGGAACTTATGCTGAGGCTTGCTTCATCAAGGCTGAGGTTCTTTTCAACAATGGTGACAAGGCTGGTGCATACGATGCTTACAGAGAAGGTGTGAGGGCTTCCATTGAATTAATGAACGATAAATTGAAAGTTTGGGTCAGCGAGGATGCTTCTCTTGCTTCTTGCCCTTCTTTCACTCCTATGGCACAAGCAGACATCGACAACTTCCTCGCGAACGGAATCGGTTCTTCAGGAGATTTGACATTGGGCAGAATCCTTACCCAAAAGAGAATCGCGTTGCTGTTCTCTGTCGAGATCTGGAATGACATGCGTCGTTACGATTTCAACAAGGATATCTTCCTTGGATGGAGCATCGCGGCCTATCACGATGTGAACGCTGCCGCTTCACAAGCAATCCCTGTCGGTCAGTATTTCCGTCGTTGGAGGCAGTGCTCTCACGAGCTCAACTACAACACCGACAATCTTCATGCCATCGGAGCTGATGTGCCTGGAGCCGACATGTCATTCGTGAAAGACGGCAAAGCTTGCTGGAATCTTAAACCTGATGTCTGGACCATCAACGTCTGGTGGGATTCCGACCAGCAGTAATCAATTAATTCTTTGATATCAAAAGAGGACGGTCTATGACCGTCCTCTTTTGTTGTTCGTCCATAAGTCAACTTATCCATAAGATGCTCGCTTGGATAAAAACTATCACTGCGAAAGTGACTTTATCCGTTCAAGTGATAGGCCAGCGACCTGTGCTATCTGTTCGACAGGCATGCCAAGCGCAAGCAATGACTTCGCGACATC
>CAKUSF010000011.1 GCA_934678915.1 uncultured Bacteroidales bacterium | reverse complement strand
GGCTATAGAGTGGATGGGCGCGTGGAAAAGCGTTTCTCCGCCATCAGCACGACAATCGGTATTCCGTTTGGGTACCACAGAACATTTTCAGACAGTTACCGTAACGGACGAATTTTTCAAACAAGGATTGAAGAGATTCCTTGGGGACTGAAAGTTTCTTCAAGAGTCTCACGGTCCATCAACTTCTCTTACAATATGTCGGCTTCTATAATCACCGGTAGTTTGAGTGATTCAGAGCAAAAACTACCTCAAATGACCACGCTAAATCAGAAACTCATAGCTAGGTTTTCCAAACAGTGCTTAGGTGTTTCGATTCTTGGAGAGCATTATTTCAATAAGAGTGAGCTCTATGGAAATAACTCCGCATTCTTTATAGACACTGCATTGAGTCTGAGGCTAAATAAGTTAGAATTCATTCTGGAAGGCCGCAATTTGTTAAATTATGATACTTATGTCAAACGAGCCTTGACCGGATCCATAGAGATTCAAAACACCGATGCCATCCGCCCCGCCTCCATGATGCTTAAGATCCTATTCAATCTGAGATAACCCTCGTTTTTTTCTTACAACCACCTCTTTTGTCCTTGACAAAACTCCGCCTTTACGGCTCTCCATCTATGATTTTTCCCAATGAAATCTTACTTGTAAGATTCTTGTCTTACAGATGACTTCTGCTGATGATGTATTTTGTTGAATATGTGATGGCTAGTTATTGTTTCGGAAGGATTATGTGTAAGGCGAAATATACCGTTGCGTGCGATGCCTCTGGTAAAAATGATTTATATTTGTGCTGGCTACCTATCGAAAATTAGATGCTATTTTAATTTGTTTTGGGCAATAGCCGTATGTATAATGTTTAACTTTAATGATTATGTACAAACTATCTAAAAAACAAATGAATGAAATATCGGGTGGTATTTCACGTGAAGAGTACTGTAAACAGTTGAACGAAATGTTTGAGTATCAGACTGAGGTTCAGACTTGGACTGATGAAGAATGGGCGAATGCAACCGATGCTTGGAACATGTATTGTGCGAAGTAATCCTCTTTCATTCCGCTATGAGGAGAAGTTCTCTCCTTATGGCGCAATTAGGTTGCGTATGGCATTCATCCTTGGCCTTTTGGTAGGTGTGCTTCCATCGATCTCAGCGCAGAGTAAGGTAATCGAGCCGGCCATCCTTGAGTGCCGCTATCTTGAAACGGTGGTTGTGGACACGTTGTCGGGGCGAAGTGTGGACGACACTCTGATCTTGAAGGTGGGCAGAACCGCTTCGGCATTCTACAGCAAGGACTTGCTGTTTGCGGATTCGCTTAAGGCTCAGCCTAATGGCCCGCAGGATTTTAGGCAGCTGATGCTGCGGTACGCTAAGGAAGGACGGATAAGCGAGCTGACTAGCAACACGTCTGAGTACATCTACCAGAACTGGCCGGAAGGTTCCATCACCACACGGGCGAAGTTGGGAAAGGTACCTGTGGAATTTACGGAGGACAGGGAACTTCTGAAATGGGCCCTGAGCGATTCGGTCAAGACGATACTTGGCTATGAGTGCTGTATGGCGGAGGCTGATTTCCATGGCAGGAGATGGATCGCGTGGTATTCGGTCGAGGTCCCTTTGAGTGTTGGACCTTGGAAACTGTGGGGACTGCCGGGACTTATATTCGAGGCATACGATAGCGGACGGGAATATTCATATTCAATGGTTTCCGTCTCTGCTGAATCACCAGGTGAAGTGACTGTGTTTGATTGGTCTGGCGGGAAGAAAAAGTACACCAAGGTGACACGCCAGAAATATTTGAGGGCATATTCGGGACAGAGTTTTATCAATGAGGCCAAGGCAAAGGAGGCTGGGCTTGGAAATTTGGCCACGGAGAGAAAGTATGATTTAAGGGAGAGGGACTATTGATAATGGCAAGGTGGCTGTTGACATACCTTCTTTTGTTGTCCTCGCTCGTGTCGATGGCTCAAAGCATTGTGATTCAGGGGACGGTTCGCTTCAAGGAAGGAGAGGAACCGTCCGCTGGAGTGAACGTCATGCTTTTAGGGCAGGACCGCAAGTCAATGCTCGGCTTCTGCTTGACGGATGGGGATGGGTATTTCAGACTTGAATATTCCGGTACGGCTGACTCTCTTGTGTTTCGCTGCTCCGGGATGGACATCAAGATGCAGGAAAGGAATATACCCGCTTCGGATCAATGGCTTGACATCCTAGTCACAACATCTCCGTTGATGATAAGGGAAGCCAAAGTAAAGGCCGCCCCGATGTCGGCCAAAGGGGATACGGTTGTCTATCATGTCTCGCAATACAAGGAAGGAACGGACCGTGTCATTGCCGATGTTTTGAAGAGAATGCCGGGAATATCGGTGGAGGAAAATGGCCGGATCGCCTACAATGGCAAGCCGATCAACCGCTTCTACATAGAGGGCATGGACATGATGGGTAAGTCTTATGGCGTGGCCACGAATAATGTCCGGGCCGAGGACATAGCAAATGTCGAGGTCTATGAACGGCATCAACCTGTCAAAGCTTTAGAAGACCTAGAAAGGACGGATCAGGCTGCGCTTAACTTGCGCTTGAAGGATGATGCCAAGGGTGTGTGGAACGCCATGGTACAGCTTGGTGCCGGTTACGAACCGATGATGTGGAACGCGGAAGGATTGGTAATGCGTTTCGCTAAGACGTTGCAGACCCTTCTGACTTACAAGGGCAACAATGAAGGGGAAGATGTCGCATCAAAGGAGATCCTTCCGTTCGAACTGATTGACGAACAATCAGAAATGCTAGGAGTCCGCACCTTGTCAGAGCCTTCCATCGACCGGTCAAAATACTTTTTCAATAGCCTGCACGCATTGTCGGCCAATGTGATGTCGAAACCTCGTAAAGATCTTGACATGGTGGCCAAGGCCACATATTTGAAAGACCGTCAGGCAGCTGACGGTCAGTCTTGCACAAAATATTTTTTCAGTGACGGGTCTATTGCTATTGCTAATGTAAATGAGAATCTTTATTCCAAACTCTCGACAAGCCAAGCTAATCTGGAACTTAAATTGAGGCATAACTCTTCGCGGCACTATCTAAATGAGACTGTGGAATTTAACAGGATTTGGAATGATGATTTTGGAATAGCTGGAGAAACATCGCAGCGTCATAAATCGGACAAAATTGTCCTGAGAAATAGCTTCACTGATTTGGTCAGATTAGGCTCAAAGGTCTTTTCGATACTCTCAGACACTGAATATTCCCGTCTTCCAGAAAGTCTTTATGTCAGCTCGTTCATGTTCTTTGACAACGCATCGGATGCCGTTCAGTCAGTCGTGTCCGAACGTCTGAAAACTTTGAATGAACTAAGATTCTCCGTCAGCACTGGCAATTGGCAGTTCCGTGTCATCGGCAATGCTAACCTACGCATTGAAAACCTAGTTTCAGAGCTAAAGGCTCATCCTTCTCAGATTTCTCCAGATAGCCTGAAAAACGATTTGTCGTTAAGAAGGTTCGACCTGATCCTCAATCCTGCGATAGAGTACAATCTTGGAGATCCTATGAAGGTCACATTGAGTTTCCCGATGGGATACAGACTTTCAAGAATATCCGAAATCATCAACAATCGTGTTTTGCTTACTCCGAAATTGACCGTGTCGGGAGATGCTACCAATCATTTAAGGTACTACATATCAGCATCTTATAATGACATTGAAGGCGAGATTAATGACTTGTACAGCGGCTACATTCTGACGGATTACAGGATGCTTGTCCGCAAGGCCGGAGTGCTTCCGAACACATCTTCCTTGGCCGTTTCCGGAAGATTGGAGTATAAGAATCCTCTTTCGGGCCTTGTCGCTTCCGCGGCCTTGCGATGGTCAAGGTCATGGCGTGACTTGATATTCAGTTCTATCATAGATGGTTTCGGATTCCAGGAGTCAGCATTGGCGGTGGACAACCACTCGGACAATCTTCATGTGTCCATCAATGCCGCCAAACGCTTCCAAAGCCTTTCCACCACAATCAAC
Source organism: uncultured Bacteroidales bacterium (assembly GCA_934678915.1). Classification (GTDB taxonomy): domain Bacteria; phylum Bacteroidota; class Bacteroidia; order Bacteroidales; family UBA932; genus Cryptobacteroides. The sequence goes on along the minus strand of CAKUSF010000011.1, from coordinate 28,240 downwards.
ACTAGCGCGAGTTGGTCGATAGGCGAGTCACCTATCATCCGTCAAGGCGACCGGATGTCAGTCCGTCGTTCCGTCATCCAAGGAAAACTCGGAGTCCAGACAAGGTTGTCTTCATTCTTGAATATGGAATATTCCTGCTCCTTCTCAAACATTTCCAGCGGACTCTCTCATGCTGAGTTCCTCTCGTCAATATTCCTTTTGCGCCAGTCATTAGTGGCCAACTGGTCTTTCCGCAAATCCTGGAATCTTCGTGGAGAATTCGAGCATTACCGCAATGACTACATCAGCGGAAAAGACACCCTGTTCGCCGACCTTTCTCTGTCGTACAAGAAGCATCGTTTCGAGTACTTCATCATCGCCCGCAACCTATTGAACCGCAAATCATTCAGTAGCGTCAACTCCACCGATCTGATCGAATATTCCACCACCCGCGCTATCCGCCCTGCCTCCGTGATGTTGAAGCTTAGGTTTAATGTCTGATTCTTCTTCCCTGCATGTAAGAAATATTAATTGAGCTTGACAGATATATTGACAGATAATTTGTATATTTGATAGAACACTTGATGCCGACATGCCTGATAGATTGAATAGAATATTACCTTTATTACTGGTTCTTTTGACCTTGCTGATGGCCGAGATCGGTTCCTCAGCCCAGCGCATAGTCTCAGGACGTGTGACCGATGCTGAAAGCGGTGCTGCGGTTGAGGCGGTGAACGTGATGCTCCGCTGTCCGGATGCCGTGAGCATAATCGCGTTCGCGATGACATCAGCGGACGGTTCCTACAAGATCACATTCAATTCCGAGGCCGATACTCTTTTGCTGATGGTCTCCGGATTCAATGTGGCGCGTCAGGAAAAAATTCTGACGAAATCCATGAGGAAAGTGGATTTCAAGGTGCGTTATTCCAATCAGACAATCCGTGAAGTGACAGTCAAGGCAGACCCGGTCAAGCGTTCGAGCGACACACTGACCTATTATGTGTCTTCATTCCGGGACTCAACAGACCGGAGCATAGGCGATGTGCTCCGGAAGATGCCGGGAATAGAGGTGTCCGAAAGTGGTGGCGTGAAGTATAACGGTGTGGCCATCAATAAATTCTACATCGAGGGCATGGACATGCTCGGAGGTAAGTACGGCATCGCCACGAATAATGTCCAGGCAAAGGATGTGGCAAGCGTTGAGGTCTATGAGAATCATCAGCCGATAAAAGTCCTTCAGGATTGGGTGAGGTCTGACCAGGCCGCGTTGAATCTCAAACTCAAGGAGAAGTCGAAAGGAACTTGGAATGGTGTGGTCGAGACGGGAGCTGGCTACAAACCGCTGCAATGGTCTGGGCAGTTCACTCCTATGTACTTTACGAAAGGTTTCCAGACCATCCTTACCTACAAAGGAAACAACATGGGGCGTGATGTTTCCAAGGAACTGAGCGATCAATATTCTGGGTTTGGTTCGATTCCTGAGCTAGTCTCGATAGTGTCACCGTCCCAGCCCCCTCTTGATGAGAGCACATGGCTGAACAATAACATTCATTCCGCATCGGCCAACGGAATAGTGAAGGCCGGCAAGAACACCGAGCTGACAGCACAAGCACATTACTTCCGTGACAGACGCAGGGCCGAGTCATCGTCCGAGACGGTTTATCATTTATTGGATGCACCTTCGTTCAGAATTTCAGAAGGGATGTCCTCGGTTCAGGTGATGGATGAGCTAAAGACTGATCTGAAATTCAGGCTTAATTCGACAAGACACTACTTGAATGATAATATTGAGTTGACAGTCAAAGGCTCAGATGCCGATGGTGAAGTCATTGGTGATTCGGAAACATTCGGCCAGCACTCGCATCTGCCTTATCTTAAGTTGCGCAATCATCTGAACGCGATCCATCGGTTAGGCAAATGGCAGTTGAACATCTGGTCCGACACGCATTATTCAAGGCGGAAATCGTACCTTTCCGTGATCCCGAATATTCTTGGCGAATATGGTGTCGTCGGTGACGGACTCCGGCAGGACATCCTGTCCACGAAATTAAATTCAGTGACCTCTGTCAGCACATCCCGTCAGGTACGGAAGTGGATTTTTGGATTGGCAGCGAGAGGTACTGTCGATTTTGAAGGCTTTCGCTCAGAGTTGACTCCAGCGGATTCGATGCGTAATGACATCGGTTGGCGTCGTGTTGATTTGTCTTTGACCCCATCTGTCAGTTATTCAATCTCCGGGCGTTTTAATTTTGATTTTTATTGCCCGGTGGCTTATGTGGACATTTGTTCTGATGATCGGCTAGCCTCCAAATCTTCTTGTGGACGTGTGATTCTTTCTCCGAGCGCGTCAATTAAATGGACACCAACCTATAACCTGACCATCAAAACATCTGCGAATTACGGTGAGAGACTAGGCGGCCTTTACGATATGTTCGGTGGGTATATTCTTAGAGATTATAGGACTTTGGAAAGAAGAAGCGGTGACTGGAACAGAACAAGAAGCGGCTCGGTGTCACTCGATCTTTCGTATTCAAACGCTGTCAAGGCTTTCTTTGCCAACGCTTCGGTTATGTCTTGGATGTCCCGCGCTGACTTCAAGTCGGGTGTGAATTATTCTGGACTTCTGAGCAGTCTGGTGTCCTATCATATTCCTGATGAAAAGTCTGGAGTGTCATTCGGGGCGAATGTCAGTAAACGCTTTCAGTCGATAGCGACAACTGTCAAATTGAGCTCAGAATGGTCCCGTTCATGGGCTGATCTCATCCGTCAAGGAATGACAATCCCAGCGACCAATGATGCCTTGACGTTGTCCACCATGGTGGAATCGAGGATCAGTAATGTCTCCGTCCTGTCATATTCTGGAACATTCCAATCCTATCAATTCAGCATGACCGGTGTGCACGGCTCCAACCCTATCCACGCGATCCGCCAGACCGTTTCACTGAACTTCCTGATCGGAAAGAAAATCATCGCTGGAGCTTCATGCCGCCATTTCTACAACAATGGCATCAGCGGTTTTGATAGGAATATGTTCTTCGCGAACCTGCGTCTGTCCTTCAAGCACAAGCGTCTTGAATATGTTGCCGAAGGAACCAATCTTTTGGGCACCAAATATTACGGCACTTCATATTTCAGCACCAACACCACGCACACAACACTCTACCGCCTTCGCCCAACCTCTGTCACATTCAGCGTGCGTTTCAGCCTTAAGTAAAAGGTCGTGGGAAAGAAAGCCAGTTAGCACTTCCCTAAAAAACCGATAGTGGTCACTCCTGCTGAATTAATTCAGATCCTGAATGAAGATTGATTCTGGGTTGAATTTTCTCTTCCGAAGCTAGTCTGGAAAACTATTAATATTCGTGTTGCTTAAGTGGTTGTTTTTTAGTAAAATAAAGGATTATCTTTGGCTGGAGTCAACTAAAGGCAATTCCTTATTATGCTTATAATCAGAGGACTGCCCTGCACCAGCCATCAGCCCGAAATCGACAAACTCAAAGCCTCAGTAGAGACATTCTTCCTTCGTTGTGACCTAGGCATTGGTTGTCCCAAAAAGACCACCGCGCCATGGAAGAAGCCTGGGACGAGATCGACTACAGCAACGGCCTCGATGACATCCCCGACGACATAGCTGAGCGCTTCGGCCTCACCGATGACGATCTATAGCCCTTGCTGTTGAGGATCAGGATCAATTCCGTACCGCAAAAGCCCCTCTGACGTACCAACCGCCTTTTGGAAGCGGTTTAGTACACCAGAGGGGCTTTTTACGTACCAAAACAGCATTTATTTCATTGTTGCGGATTTAGCCAAGTTGCGTTCAAGTATTATTCCGCGTTTTCTTCGATGGCCTTATAATCTTCCATCAATGCCTCTTTCGTTTTTGCTGGCGCGAAAGGTTTCCCATTAATTGTTGACATAAGAAAATAGTACTGTCCATCGAAACAGATAGAAACTCTCTTGCCTTTCTGGATGACCTTATAGTCATCGTTAAGGTTGATCCGCGCGTCTTCCTTGATGATTGAATATGCGCGCTGCAAGATAGGCATCAAATCTATCTGGTTATCCTTATGATAATCAGATAGAATTTCGTGCAGGTATTCTACGAACTCTTCCCTGCTCATGTTTGTTTTGAATTCCATAATATAAAAATTTTAAAAATGTGTGTTACTGTCAATGTTAATGATGTTCATGTCTGATTGCTCGGACTTTACATCTAACGTGGCGCATGCTTTTGTTGTTGTGCTTATTGAGACGTTTATGACATTCATGCAATTCCTTTTGACCTGTACTACGGCTGAACCCAGGTCTTGAGTTATGCCTACACCTCTGTGCCAAGTTAGGCTGACAGTGACATTCTCAGCATAGTCATCGGAGTATTGCCATGCGCTGTGCATGTCCGAAAACGCAAACATCATCTTTTCACTGTAATATTCTCCAGATATGTTTGCCTTTTCTAGAAGTGTGTTGTCCCCATTCTTGATTGTAACAGATGCTGTTCCATCAGAAACGCCAGTTACGTTACATTGAAACCCATATACCAGATGCTTCATGATGATTGTGATTGTGTTTTCTCCTTTTGGTATATTATTGAGGGTTGCTTCACCGTAATACCGATCAACCTTTGGAAAAATGCCGTTAACTGTTCTTACGAACGAGGAGGTGATATTCATGGGTTTTTTATTGTCATATATGAATTGATTTGTGATATCCATGACTGGTGTAACACGCTGGGGTAAGAAGTCGTTATCAAAAAACTTATAGTATGTTTTCCCGTTTATTTCAATTCTCGCCAACCCTGAATATCCTGTAGCATATGTATAATCAAAGTCGTTAAAACAAAACGGTTCTCCATATCCTTCTGTGTTCGGGATGAAATAATACACGGTAGATTCGAAACGACGGATGTCGGGCAGTATTTTATATGAGGGATACACGCTTCCATATTTTGGAGATTCATATGACTTACCGTACGGAAAATAGCAAGGCATTCCATTTGACAAACTTATCCTGTTTAACTTGCCTTTCTTTATTATTTGTGACTTGAATGTGTACTTCTTTCCCGTATGAAGATTGATAGACATTTTGCTCGCATCATCGAATAATCCATACGCATAAGGAACGTCATTCTGATAAACTTGGATTCCCACAAGGTCATCGGAACTGATACTTTTAGTAAGAGGTTCTTCTGTGACCGATACTTCTCCCGAAAGCATCAGATTTACCGAAATGACATCGTCATTCACATCATCACCTGAAAACTCTTTGTCGCAGCCGAATATTATAAAGGTTACTATCGCTATAATTGTTACTATCTTTTTCATAATCAATCATCCTCCTCTTCTTCTGGTTTAACCCCAATCACAATCTCTCCATCAGAGTTAAGGCGTAGGTAGATATTGTTATCCTCACCGAACGCTTCTTCGTTGATTATAATGCCTCCCTTCGAGTTGTCCGGAGAGCATGAAACAGTCACTGTGGTTAAGGTGTTGCGTTTGAGAGACACTTCTTCTGTTCCGCTTTGATTCCATTGGCTAAATGTCGAGCTCGTGAAGTTCCATCTTACTGTCGCTTTGATAGGTGTTTCATTTGCCCAGCAATCCATGACATCAGTGAATGAATATATTCTCGCTCCGCTATCATACAACTTACTTGTCGCGGCTCCGCTTAAGAGCGTATGGCTGTTTGTGTTAACAACACAGCTTGCAGACAATTTTCCTTCCGGGACCTTGTCAATGATGATTCTTAGTCCAAATACGGTTTTCTTCAAAGGAATTCTGACAATGCCTCCGGTGACAGGGGTGTACCCGGACACTTCACCGTAGTAGCGCATAATAGACGGCATCTTTTGGTCTTCATATCCGGAAGATACTGACTTAACCGTAGCATCACCATCCCAGATTCCGCTAAGGTAATCAGTACCATAGACAAAAGAATTGGTCAATTGACTGGATGCGGAGACGTTAGTCTGAAATGGCTTGGCATATCCGGAAAAGGTGTTCTCTCCATATTGACCACAATATAAGGTTGTTTTGCCGTCCTTCACCAAAGTACACTCAAACTTATAAGTATATCCACTTAAAAGTGTGATGGACATGTCATCTTTGTTGTCAAAGATTCCATAGGCGTAATGTGTGTTTGAATTGCCGTCACGGGATGGATCATAATAAACGTTGATGCCGTAGAGGTCATCTGTCCCGTTAGACTTGGTCTGAACTTCGCCTGTCGTCCCAAGATGCACTGTGATATATTCAGGCTCACTATCTTTGGAATCCTTTAAATTCTGACATGACATATAACAGATGGACGTCAGAACAATAGATGTAATCAGGAATATTCTTTTCATACTTGACTATTATTTAATGGTTATCACTTCATCATCGTCGCCAAGATCAACATCGGAAGAGCCAACGCCATCCGGATATTCAGCCTGATATTCGGTAAAGGAGGCACAGTTCAAGCCATACCGTTTCCCTGCAAGATACTCTCTGGAAGGAATTTTTGTGCAGACGTATTTCCGTCCGGTGCTTTCGGTGACGGTGACTGTAATGGTGACTCCGTTCAGATTAACGGGAGCCAACATGACGTAGAGTGGCAAGACCCCATCCGATGATAAGGAGAGGTTGTCCAAAGCCAAAGAAATTGATGACGACTTCTTAGTGCCGACAATAGCCGGTGTCTGAGCAAACAGATTGAAATACCCTTCTGTTGTGAACAGATTGTTCTCTACGGAAAGTGTCAGGTTTGTGTAAACCCCTGCGGGAAGAGTACAATTCACATTTAGAATGACGTTCAAGATGTTGTAATTGAACGTGAGAGCTCCATTATTGTTAGAATCACCTTTTGATGCCAGATAGAATCTTGCACTCTTGATAGGATTCGAAGCGTTGTATTGCTTCTGCCCATTGAATGACACGGGAACGAATCTTGGATCAAGATAAAACCTAGCGACCAGTGGGAAATAACTGTAATATGATGATGACTCCTTAAGAGCCCATCCTCCACCATCAAAAGATGCTGAGCTTGTGCCCACTCCTTTGGCCATGGAAAAGAACACTTGACTGCCCTGATTCGGGAAGATGCCGACAGTATCGTTGACTTCCCACATGAAACTGAGCGGACTCGTGTTGAGATTGATAGCGGATTTGGTGTCCGGCTCATCGTCAGGATAGAACGGAATGTCAGGAACATTGAACTCTACCCTTTGATAAGATGACGCGTCTTTGAAATCCTCCACCTTGCAAGAGATGATAGCAAGGCAGAGGCATACTAATGTAAGAGTTTTCCTTTTCATGTTGAGAAGTTTAATCGTCACCACCGTCACCTATGTCTGGGACATTGCCGCCAGTGGAGCCACATAGGATAGAATTCAGACATGTAGAAATGGTTTCTACACAGGGTGCGATATAATACACCTTACACCCTTTGATTTTGCCGGACCGATTTGTTTGTTCCATAAGTATGTTTCCTCAGTCTGGCTCCGAGACTTTTTAATTGGGTTAAAAACAACGAAGGTGTGGAGCCGTTTCGCTTATAATCTTGAAGGTTGTGGCTAACCCCTATTCAGAATAAACGACCGATACTTCACACCCGACGGCTATGTAGTTCGGCCTCAGAATAAGGCCAATCACATATCAATGCCGGGCGGAGTGTCTATGCCGTTGTCCTCTGAATAAAAAAGAATTGCCACATTCTCAAGATTGGACAACGCGAAAACACTTTCGCCAATATTTACTGATATCAAAAGATATCAGCCGCAAATATATGAATTTTTATTGATAATTGTCTAAAATTTCAATGTTTACATAATATCGTAATTTGTGTATGGACATAATTATTGCGTTTGGATGAATAGCGTGTCAAGCTCCCGATTTTGTCATGTCGCAAGACGACATTTTCTGGCTGAATTGTCGTCCATGTCCGACATTAGGAGGGTTTCGAAGACAATTTTGGGTGAAAATGTCATTCAGCTTCTCAAGTGTCAGTATGCCTAAAGGAGTATGTATCACCTTGACAAAGCCATAACATCCTTTGCGTACATCACATTGCCAATGTTCTCTTTGGGCGTGTGCCTGAGGAAGAGCACGGGAACAATCGTGTGATTCTTGGCGAACGGCAACAATTCGGCTTTGCGAAGAAGTTCGGCTGTAAGACGTTTGCCATTCTCCTGCTTGGTCCATTTACATTCTCCCACAAGCAATGCTTTCTTGTCCAACGACTCGGCAACCACATCGAACTCGACCTGCTCAGGTTTCTTATTCTCATTCAATACAGTCCCCCACCAACGCCTTGCCTTGCCGTAAACCACTCCGTTGACAACGTTGCCGGTCACGGCATTGCGACATAGTTTTTCCCATTGTGCGCTGACATATTCAGAGAAATGAGAGGTCAAGGTCTGTTCAACGGGAAGACATCGTCCAAGTTCAATGAACGAGCGGTTGGGAACAACGAATTGGAAATAGAACGCCACAAATGGATCAGCGATCTTGTAAAGGCTTTTTTTTGCATTCTTTTCATCTGAACCGAACGGGATATCCTTCTCTATGAATCCAAGATCAATGAGTTTCTTTAATGGACGAGACAGGTTAGTCGCTGGTTCGTTGCAACGCGCGGCGATTTCTGACAGACGGTTCGCCCCAGTACCAATGTATGACATAATTGTCGAAATCTTGACAATGTCTTTAATGTCGTCTTGAAATAGTTTCTCTGGTTCCTCGTAGAGTGCACCGTTGACGGATAATACATTGTGCCATAAAGCGTCCTCAAGGGAGTCCCGATTCTCTCTTAATTCCCAATAACGAGGCACGCCTCCCCAGACGGAGTATTCTTCAATTGCATTTACGGGGCTGAGTCCCAATGCCTCTTGAATATAAGGGAGTCGTATCGGTGAAAGTCTCATAATCTCATCAGCACGTCCGTAAAGTGGCGCCGTGGAATCGAGGAATAACCCATACATCATATTATGCGATGATCCACAGAGTGCAAGATTGTATTTCAATTGTTTCTCATCAACAAGTTTCTGCAGCACGGATGGCAAATCCGGAGACTGCTCCACAAGATAAGGAAATTCGTCAAGGCACAGCGTAAAACGCTTTTCAGCGCGATAGTTGATCGCCCTGAAAATCGACTCCCAATCCGGATATGCCAATTTATCGAAATCCGGAAATAACGGAGCGACCACTTTTGCCAACAACGCTCTCTGATGCTGTCCCTCTGATCTGTCGGCAAGAAAATAAACATCATTGTCTGACAACACTCTTTTAATCAGCGTCGATTTACCTAGACGCCTTCGACCATACACCACAACCAAAGCAGGTTTCTCTCCCGCAAGAGCCCCTTCAAGACGTGATGTTTCCTCAATCCTGTCAACAAATTTCATGTTTGCAAACTTATTATGTTATGCAAACATAATGTTTTCTTGGCATAATCCAAAATTTCTGGGCAAGTTTATGGTTGTGGTCAGACTGATTTGAATATGCTGTTTAATCGATCCTTTTTATTGCCTAGCCTCTGCGATGATCGCGAGCGAGTCGCAGCAGAGTTTTGTGATCGCTGCCCAGTTGCGGGCCTTGATGACGTCCTTTGGGAAGAGGTTGCTGCCCATTCCGACACAGGAGGCTCCGGCCTTGAACCATGCGCGGATGTTTTCCTCCTCTGGCTTGACGCCTCCTGTGACCAGGACTTGGGTCCACGGCATAGGAGCCTTGACGCTCTTCACGAAAGAAGGGCCGAGCACATCACCAGGGAACACTTTGCAGATGTCACAGCCTGCGGCCTGGGCGTTGCCGACCTCGGTGACTGAGCCGCATCCGGGAATATATGGCACAAGGCGACGGTTGCAAAGCTCAGCGATTTCCGGGTTGAAAAGCGGCCCGACGATGAAGTTGGCGCCCTCTTGAAGGTAAAGGGCTGCTGTCGGGGCGTCAATCACCGAACCGGCACCGAGAATCATTCCCGGAAGCTTGTCGTTGGCGTATTTTATCAAGCCAGCGAAAATCTCATGTGCGAAATCGCCTCTGTTCGTGAACTCGAACATGCTTATTCCTCCATCGTAACAGGCCTTGAGAACGGACTTTGATGTCTCAAGATCATTGTTGTAGAACACTGGCACCAGCCCTGTTTCTAGAGCGGTGGAGAGTACTTGAATCTTGTTGTATTTTGCCATATTCGTGAATTGTCGTGATTAGAATGTTTGGTCGCTCATAAGATGACTATCGTGAGACACGGCCAGAGCCGTTGCCGTTCATCAGTGTCTCTACCTCTTTGGTGGTCACACGGTTGTAGTCGCCCTCAATGGTGTGCTTTAGACATGAGGCGGCCACAGCGAAGTCAAGTGCTTTCTGGTCATTTTTGTAGTTGAGAAGACCGTAAATCAGTCCTCCTCCGAATGAGTCTCCGCCTCCGACCCGGTCAACAATGTCTGAGATGTCGTAGCGTTTTGATGAGTAGAGAGTCTTGCCATCGTACAGGACCGCTCCCCATGTGTTATGGTCAGCGTTGATGGATCCCCTGAGGGTAATCGCCACTTTGGATGCCTTGGGGAATCTTTCCATAAGCGACTTTGCGACAAACTCGAACTTGGCAGTGTCTATCACTCCCGCCTCTGCGTTGAATCCTTCCGGTTTGATTCCGAAGACCTTCTCGGCATCTTCCTCGTTACCTATGATGACATCGCATCCGGCCACTAGGGCGGGCATGATCTCCGAGGCTGTCTTGCCATATTTCCAAAGATTTTTCCTGTAGTTGAGGTCGCAGGAAACCTTCACTCCGTGCTTGTTAGCCGCCTGGATTGCCTCAAGGCAGACATCTGCGCAGCTTTGGCTGATCGCTGGTGTTATCCCGGTCCAGTGGAACCAGTCCGCTTTCTCGAACACCTTGTCCCAATCTATCATTCCAGTCTTGATTTCCGAGATCGAGGAGTGCGCTCGGTCGTAAATCACTTTGCTAGGACGTGAGACTGCTCCTTTTTCAATGTAGTAAATCCCGACTCTGTCCCCACTCTCAATGCAGAATTCCACACCGACGCCTAGTCCGCGAAGCTCGGCCAGACATGCTTTGGCGATGTCGTTGCCAGGCAGCGCGGTCACAAACTGTGCGTCCTGCCCATAGTTGGCCAGCGAGACAGCCACGTTTGCCTCTCCGCCACCGAATGTCGCTTCAAATTCGTGAGCCTGTGAGAATCTTAGATGTCCCGGAGTTGCGAGACGGAGCATTATCTCTCCGAATGTGATGATTCTTGCCATTGTGAGTAATTTATTGATTGTTAATGTTTAATGCGCTCGTTCCTCCAAATGTGATTCCGCGTGGAGTGCGAAATCTAGTAACTGTTTTGGCGCTTACCAAGAACAAAATTAGAAAATATCCTTAAATATTCCGTCAGCCTAAGCGGAATTATTTAAAGCGTGATGTGCAATTGCTTGATAAGTAATAAAATAAACGATTGCCTTCGGTAGTTTCGAACCGAAGGCAATCGTTTATTATTCTGAATGTCAGATGGTTGATCTCCACCGTTACTTGCCGAAGTAGCGGGTAAGAAGGCCGTAGAAGCCGGCTCCGTGACGAGCCTCGTCCTTTGCCATCTCGTGGACTGTGTCGTGGATGGCGTCGTAGCCGAGCTGCTTGGCTCTTGTGGCGATGGCTAGCTTGCCTTCGCAGGCTCCGGCCTCTGCCTGATAACGTTTCTCAAGGTTGGTCTTGGTGTCCCAGACAACATCTCCGAGAAGCTCCGCGAACTTGGCAGCGTGCTCAGCCTCTTCGAAAGCGTACCTCTTGAAGGCCTCGGCAATCTCAGGATAGCCCTCACGTTCGGCTTGGCGGCTCATGGCGAGGTACATTCCGACTTCACTGCACTCTCCGTTGAAATGATCCCTTAGACCCTGAACAACTTCCTTGTCCTCTACCTGTCCGTCACCAATGTGGTGCTCGCATGCCCACTGTGGCTTGCCGCCCTCATCTTTAATCTCAACGAACTTGCTCGCAGGGGCGTGGCACTGAGGGCACTCAGCAGGAGGGTTTTCGCCTTCGTAAACATAACCGCAAACCAAACATCTAAACTTCTTTTTCATAACTGAATCATTTATAAGTCAAACAAAATGAAATGAACAAACGTCATTTCGTGTCGCAAAGTTAATGCCAATATTCGAATTTACAAAATAGAATTATTCAAAATTAGAAAATTTTTCAAAATAGTTAAAAATAGCCTTGCTTGTGCCGAGTTTTGGCACAAACTCCGCTTATTTTTGCCGCAAAGAATTTAATTGCTATCTTCGTTAGAAAGAATCTTACACCTGACTCTTGAATCAAATGGATTGAAATTGACTGCGATGTGCATATAATCAATATGTCAGGCAATGTATTTCAAGAATTGATGAATATAGATGATACGAATATGACACCATTCCTTAAACAAGTGGCTGATCACTATATGGCGCGGGGCGGGATTTCTGGCCAGTGCTTCATATTCCCGAACAGGCGTAGCCAGGTCTTCTTTACGAAGTACCTCGGTGAGGCCGTGAGAGAGGGAGGAACTCCGATTGTGGCTCCGAAGATGCTAACGATCAACGATTTCTTCTTTCGGATTTCGGGAGATAAGCCAGCGGACAGGGTGAACCTGCTGCTAGATCTGTACGAGTGCTACAAGGAATTTAACCCTAAGCACGAGACTTTGGACGAGTTCATCTTCTGGGGGGACGTGATTCTGGGAGATTTCGATGATGTGGACAAGTACCTTGTCGATCCGGTAAGGCTGTTCGCCAATGTGACTGAGTTCAAGGAAATTCAGGATTCATATTCATACCTCACTGAGAATCAGAGAAGAGCGATCGAGTGCTTCATCAGCCATTTCAGCAGCGAGGGGAGACTGACGGTGAATTTGAACTCCGACAATCCGAATGTGAAAGAACGCTTCCTGCAGATCTGGAATATTCTTCTGCCACTTTACAACAACTTCAGGGAAAGACTTGCCGGCAAGGGGCTTGCCTATGATGGGATGGTTTATCGCGGTCTCGCGGTTCGGCTCGACTCGGAATCAGCAGTGGATGTGTTGAATGCTGCTTTCGGAGATGTGAATGAATATGTCTTCGTCGGTCTCAATGCTCTGAACGAATGTGAGAAAAAGGTTATGAGACGGATGCGAGACGCTGGGATCGCTGGGTTCTGTTGGGACTATTCAAGTGAGATGATCAGGAATCCTCTAAATAAGTCTTCATTCTTTATGTCGCGCAACGTAAAGGATTTCCCACAAGCATTCGAGATGGATTCGGAAGGACTTAAAACTCCTGAGATCGAGGTGATTAGCGTCCCATCATCGGTCGGCCAGACGAAACTAATTCCGTCTGTGGTCAAGGATGAGAGATGTGCAGTCGTGCTCCCGGACGAGTCGTTGCTGATTCCTGTGCTGAACTCAATTCCGGAAGAGATCAAGGACATCAATGTCACGATGGGCTATCCTATGAAGAACAGTGCGTTCTTCGATTTCATGACCTTGGTCTCTGCGATGCAGATGCATCTGAGGCAGAAAGACGGAAAATGGTACTATTATCACAATCAGGTCTGGTCGTTGTTCTCCTCTAGCATATTCAGGAAAGTGACTCAGGGAGATGACGCGGTGAGAGCCAGAGTCAAGGAGATCAAGGACGGGATGAAGTACTACATTCCGCAGGAGGATCTCTCCGGCATTCCGGTCTTCGATTTGTTGTTCAAGCCTGCTGTGACTGACCCTAAGGTGGCGTCCAAGGAGCAGACGTCCGCATTTGCTGACTACCAAAAAGCATTGATTAAAGGACTCGCGCCAAAATTGTCATCGGATTCGGCCATGGCCATAGAGTTGGAGTTTGCAAAGGCGACATATAACGCGATATGTCAATTGCAAGCCGCTGGCCTTGAAGTCCTTCCGATGACTTATGTCAGGCTTCTCGACCAGCTTCTCGGCCCGGTGTCCATTCCGTTCAACGGAGAACCCCTGAAAGGTCTTCAGATCATGGGACCGTTGGAAACCAGAGCCTTGGATTTTAATCAGGTCATGATCTTGTCATGTAATGAAGGTACGTTTCCGAGGCGAAGCGTCAGCTCATCGTTCATCCCTCCGGAACTGCGCAAAGGCTTCGGACTGCCAACTTACGAGTTTCAGGACGCTGTCTGGGCTTACTATTTCTATCGTCTGATCCAGAGGACTGAGAAAGTGACGCTGGTCTATGATTCTAGGACAGAAGGCATGAAGAGCGGTGAGGAGAGCCGCTACATCAAGCAGCTTGAGTATCATTTCAATGTGCCGATCAAACGGAGCTTTGTCAAGGCGAACGCATCAGGGGATTTCTCTCCAAAAGAGATAACTAAAACTGAGGAGGATATCAAGACCATAAGGCAGGCTAGGCTCTCGGCCTCCGCGCTGAAGAATTATCTAGACTGCCCTGCTAAGTTCTATTATGCAACAGTCAAGAAACTCCGCAAGCAGAACGAAGTCTCTGAGGACTTGGATGCAGGAATGCTGGGCGATGTCTATCACAGCACGATGCAGAAACTTTACTCGGAGGGGATGGCTGGAGGGAAAAAGGTGACCAATGAATATCTCACCGGACTTCTGCGCAAACGCTCGGTGATAAAGGGGATGGTGCGGAGCTTAATCCTTGAACAGCTTCATTCCCTGGAGGTTACGGGGCGGGATCTTGTCGTGGAGGATGTGATTGTGGAATATGTCATCAAGACACTGAAAAGGGATCAGGAGCTTTTGAAATCGTCTGGCTATGAAGGGTTTGAGATTTTGGGGCTTGAGAGACCGTTTCTCCACGACATTGATGGATTTCATTTTATCGGCTATGTGGACAGGTTGGACAGCCTGCGGCCAGGGGAGATAAGGATAGTGGACTACAAGACCGGCAAAGTCGAGGACAAGGATGTCAACATCACTGATGCCAACGCTGAGGAGGTTGTCGAGGCTCTGTTCGGGCCAAGTAATGAGGGACGTCCGAAGATAGCCTTCCAGCTTTACCTCTACGATGTGTTCTGCAGTGAATCAAAGGATTACAAGGGGCAAAGGATGGTCAATGTCATCTATCCTCCTGCGAACTTGTTTACGGAACCAATCAAGGAAGTGCCTGTCAGTGAGGAGTTCATGAGACTCACAGAGGAAAAGCTCCACGGTCTGCTCTCCGAGATCGCCTCTGTTGACGTGCCGTTCAGGCGTACCACCGAGGAGAAAACCTGTTCCTACTGTGATTTCAGAATGATTTGCGGAAGATGATTAGGATGAGGAGGACAATGATGATGAATATAAAAACGGGTGGGAATGATTAGGATAATGAAAGCATCTGCCGGATCAGGTAAGACCTTCAATCTGGCCAAGACATACATAAGACTCCTGCTGACGGACGAAGAGAGATATTCCTACAGGCATATTCTTGCTGTGACATTCACCAACAAGGCCACGGACGAGATGAAAAGCCGAATTTTGAAGGAACTGCATCTGCTTGCGAAATCACCTAAGGAATCACCTTATTTCGAAGAACTTGTCTCTGCCTTTGATTCCGAAAATGAGCTCCGCAAAAGAGCAGAGACTGTGCTTTGCGACATCCTCCATGACTACGGTGCGTTCGCTGTCAGCACGATAGACCGATTCTTCCAGCAGACACTCAAGGCTTTCTCTCGTGAGATCGGACAGTTCGCTACCTATCAGGTGGAGCTGGACCGCGAGTCTCTGGTCTCTGAAAGCGTGGACAGGGTGCTGGATTCTCTCTCCGATGACAACAAGGATCTTCTTCAGTGGCTGACACAGAGCGTGATGGACGATCTAGAGAAGGGCAAGCGCTACAATCTAGAGAATAATCTTAAGACAGTCGCGATGACCCTGAAATCTGACGAGCATAGGGCCGCTGTCGAGGAATATGGCATTAACGAGGAAAAGGAATATTCAAAAGAGAATCTGACGAGGATGAAGAAGGCGCTTTCAGGTGTGATGTCTTCTTTCGTTAAGGAGGTAAAGGAGGCGGCCAAGGCTTTTGTCAGCGCGGCAGGGGAGGAAGGTTTGGCTAACGAGGATTTTTCGCGGAAGTGCTTCAATTCTGTCTATCTCTGCGCTGCTTCGGAGCCTAAGGATGAGCCAGCGTACCCGTCTGCGACCATATTCAAGAATTGTGATGATTTCAGCAAGTGGTTCAGAAAGGCTGATTTGAAGAGGTATGCACCGTTGGAGGGACGGTTGATGCCGCTGCTTCGGAGGTATTGCGGGATTTTTTCGGAAAAGTACAAGGTCTATTCTACTGCTTCCAAAATTTCGAAGATTCTGAATGAATTGGGGATCGCCAGAGATCTGGACCGAGAGTTCCGGGCGCTGATGAAGGAGAAGAATGTGCTAAGCTTGGACGATTCCAATGTGATTTTGAGGAACATCATTGATGGCACGGACGCCCCGTTCATCTATGAGAAGTTGGGTGTGCGCTTCGAGCATTTCCTGTTGGATGAGTTCCAGGATACCTCGCGAATCCAGTGGGACAATTTCCGCCCTCTGATCGAGAACAGCGTGGCGCAGGGGAAGGAAAATCTTCTTGTCGGTGACGTGAAGCAGAGCATCTATCGCTGGCGAGGTTCCGACTGGCGGATGATGGCGAACGAGGTCCAAGGGGAATTTTCAGAATGCGAGGTGGAAACCCTTGACAGCAACTACCGAAGTCTCAGGAATATAGTCGAGTTCAACAACGGTTTCTTTGAATATGCTTCCTCGGTCCTTGATGGCATGGCAGGTGACGAGTCTGGCTTCAAGGTACGTGACATCTATTTGGATGCCGGGCAGTACGTGAAGTCGAAGAGTCCATCAGACGGGAGTGTCGATGTCGTCTTTTGCGACAAGGATGATGAGCTACAGGCGATTCTGGAGGCTGTGAACAAGGTTCATGAGGCTGGTGCGAGGTATGGTGAGATCACCGTGCTTGTCAGGAGTAATAAACACGGCTCGGATGTGGCTATGTTTTTGATGGATAATGGAGTAAGTGTTATTTCGGATGATTCCCTCCATTTGAAATCCTCAGCAGTGGCCCGTCAGGTCGTGTCGCTTTTGTCTTCGGTCGGGAATGAGGATGACACAATTGGCTCTTTCCTCGCTAAGGCACTGGACATCAATGTCGCAGAATTGTCGTGCCGCTCTCTTCTAGATCTCTGCGAGCAACTTCTGCGCATCCTAAAAGACAGGGATCCGGAGCTGTTCGAGTCTGAGACTCAGTATGTCCAGGCGTTGATGGATTTCGTCCAGGATTATGTCTCAGCCAATGGGAACGCCATTGATGGCTTCCTTAAGGCTTGGCAGGAAGCTGATCCGAAAATCAGTTCTCCTTCCGATCCGGAATCGGTCAGGGTCATGACAATCCACAAGTCCAAAGGACTTGAGTTCCAGCATGTTGTCTTTCCATTTGCTGAGGAGATTGGGCTTTTTCGCAGCGAGAAGCATTGGACAAGGCCTTCTGTGGAAGGAACCGAGCTTGAGGGAATTGCTGATGGGGTCTATAATGTGTTGTTAAGCAAGCCTTCGAAGGAGGATTCTTTGTTCCAAGTTGGGAGTCAGAAGGAATTGCAGTTTCAGTTTGTGGACAACATCAACACGTTCTATGTGGCTTTGACAAGGCCGGTAAAGGGATTGACTGTCATCGCCTCCAACCCTCCGGATAAGATTGCTGATGCCATTGTGCCTATAGCTTCGAAGGTCGCTGAGCCTGTCGAAGCGATGCTCCCCCCGTGCGACTTCACCGACTTCTCACAGATCCTCTATGCTTACCTGTACGGCTATGGAGAAGCCTTAGGATATTCTAAGGAAGAGTCAGAAGACCGGATGGTTTTCTCAAAAGGCGACATCTACAACTACTCCTCAGCAGAACGGAAAACCGATGGAATCTCCGAGCTGATGCCGGGCTATCCGTCCTTCCCTTTGAATCCGTCCGAAGAGGATGAAAGTGCAGATGTGCGAGAACGTGGTAGGCTGAAATTCAGTGCTGATTCCATTGAGTTCTTCTGCGATGAGGTCAGGAACGAAGCCAGACTCAACGGCACAGTTCTTCACGGAATCCTTTCCGAAGTGGTTGTCCCAGAAGATCTTCCTGATGCTGTTAGACACGCATTCGAAGCAGGCGAGATCGATGCCAGTCAAGAAGAGGATTACTTGAATATCCTTACGCAGAGAACCTCATCTCATCCAGAGTGGTTTCAGACAGAAGGCGCTGAAGTCCTAAATGAGACATTGATAATTGACACGAACGGCCAGTCATACCGTCCAGACAGGGTCTTGATCAATGATGGAAAAGTGACGATCATTGACTATAAATTCGGAGAGAAAAACCGTAGTTACCAGCGTCAGGTCGCGCGCTATGCTGACATCTATCATAGGATGGGATATTCAGATATTACTACTATAATATGGTATGTACTTACGGATGAGGTGGAATAATTTTCGTATATTTGCCATTTGACTCAAAATTTTATTTTATGGAAGCGAACGACAACTCTATAAAACTCTACTACAACACGGAGAGGGAGAAACTTCAGATGCCGGAGTACGGCAGAATTGTTTTGAATATGGTCGAGCAAGTCAAAGCAATTCCAGACCGTGCCAAGAGGAGTGAGCAGGCCCGTGCTGTGGTCAAGGTGATGGAGATTCTTAATCCCCAGGTTCACACACAAGAGAACTACGCTCAGAAACTGTGGGACCATCTGTTCATGATTGCAGATTATGATCTGGACATAGATTCTCCGTATCCTGCTCCTCATCCTGAGGCGATGGATGTCCCTCCGATGAAGATTCCTATTGAAAAATCTCCGGTTAGAGCTAGGCACTATGGACGTAACATTGAGAGCATCATTGATCTGATTGCTGGTGAACCGGAAGGAGAGGTCAAGAGAACCATGTTGCGCTCTTTGGCTATCTACATGAGGCAGCAGTACCTGATCTGGAACAAGGACAGTGTCGCTGACGAGACCATATTCGCAGACATAGAGAAGCTTTCTGGCTACAGGATTCAGGTTCCTGCCGATCTTGAACTTTCAAAGATTTCCTTTGACACCAATTATTCCCGTCCTGGTCTCAACCTTGGCATGGGGCAAAACCGCAGGAACAACAAGAAAGGCAATCGCAAGAATAGGAAATAATGTTCAAGTTCTGGAGGAATATTGACGATGAGGACAAGGCTAAGCTGACGAAGACCGCTGGCATTCTTGTCGCGTTGCTGGCAGTGTTTACATTGCTTGCAACCATCTCTTATTTCTTTACTTGGAAGGCGGATCAGAGTTCGTTGTCTTCTGCCGTTGGAGACACTACGGTTGAAGTGAGCAATGTTGCTGGGAAGATGGGCTACCGCTGGGCGGATCTTCTAGTACGTAGATGGTTCGGACTGGGAAGTTTGGCTTTTGTGGTCATACTTTTTGCGATTTCAGTGCGTTTGCTGCTTCATAGATGGCGTTATTCGATGGTCAAGACGGCTCTTCTTGCTGTCACTGGAGCCATGCTTTCGTCTTTTATCCTGGCGTTCATCTCTGATCTGCTGGGGCTTGGCAACGCTTTTGGTGGCGGGCTCGGAGGAGAGTGCGGAGAGTCAGTCGTGGGGTGGGCTTCGGTTGTTTTCGGGAATATTCTTGTCGGTTTTATACTGGCTATTTTGGTGGTTGTCTGGTTGGTTTTGGCTTCCAAGAGGTTCTCGGACTGGCTGATGGCACTTGGGAAGAAGAAGGCGGTGGCTGAGCCTGTCGAAGCCCCCGCGTCTGTGGTTCGGCAAGACTCACCAACCATGGGATCTGTAAGCCGAACAGAAACATCATCTTTGAATATTCCGGAGCCGTCCCTTCGACAAGCTCAGGGACCGGAACAGCCGGTGGCTGAGCCTGCCGAAGCCACCGTGGTTCGACAAGACTCACCAACTAGTGAAGCCACCGTGGTTCGGCAAAGCTCACCAACCACCGGTGCTGCTGAGAAATCCATGGAGGTGGTCAAAGGCGATGAACTGTCCACCGACATCAAGAAAGATCTTCAGAGGATCAACGTTCGAGACGAACTTCCTGACTACCAGTTCCCTTCTCTGGAACTGCTGGATTCATATTCATCAAGCCGGAATGAGGTCTCCGATGAGGAACTGGCCAGAAACAATGCCAGAATCCGCAACGCTCTGGAGAACTATCGTATCCAGATCAACGATGTCAAGGCCATTGTAGGTCCGACTGTGACACTTTACAAGGTTTATCCCGCTCCAGGGGTGAAGATTTCTGAGATCAAGAAACTTCAGGAAGACCTTGGAATGCATCTCCATGCTAGGGGAGTCCGTGTTGTCACCCTTACCGATTCCGTGGGCATTGAGGTGGCCAATGACAGGCCTTCAATCGTCCCGATGCGCGCTGTGCTCAACGATGAGGCGTTCCGTACCAGCAAGGCCGAACTACCTGTCGCCATTGGCTACACTATCCAGCAGAAAGTCAAGGTCTTTGACTTGGCCGATGCCCCTCATCTTTTGGTTGCAGGTGCTACTAAGCAGGGTAAGTCTGTAGGCCTCAATGCAATAGTGACTTCATTACTGTACGCGAAGCATCCATCTGAACTGAAACTAGTGTTTGTCGATCCTAAGATGGTGGAGTTCTCGGCTTATGCCCATCTTTTGAAGCACTACCTTGCCGTGCTCCCATGCAATGATGAGCAAGAAGAGCGAGACAATGCCATCGTGAAGAAGGCCGACAAGGCTGACAAGATTCTTCGCTCGCTTTGCATAGAGATGGATCAGCGGTATGAACTTCTGAGCCGTGCGTCCGTGCCGAACATCAAGACTTACAACGAGAAGTACCGTAATCGGAAGCTTCGTCCTGACGAAGGGCATCGTTTCCTTCCGTACATCGTCACCATCATTGATGAATATGCTGACCTGACAATGTCAGTCGGAGGCAGTGGCGATTCCAAGGCCGTGGCTAGAAGCATAACCACGTCCATCATCAGACTCGCCCAAAAGGGGCGTGCAGCAGGCCTGCATGTGGTCCTGGCAACCCAGCGACCATCAGTGGATGTCATTACGGGCCTTATCAAGACGAACTTCCCGACCCGAATAGCATTCAGAGTCGTGTCCAGAACGGACTCTTCGACAATCCTTGATTCTCCGGGAGCCGAGAAGCTGATCGGCAAAGGAGACATGCTCTACTACGCTGGAGTCGAGATGGAGCGCGTTCAGTGCGCCTACATTGATAGTGAGGAGATCAATAGGCTAACTGAATATATCGGTTCGCAAGAAGGCTATAAAAAGAGCTTCAACACACCTTTTTATCTGCCTCCAGTCGATGACGACACAGAAGATGGTTCCGGTGGAATGGTTGACATGACAAAGCTTGACGAGCGCTTCGAGGAGGCAGCCAAGTTGGTGGTCATGAGTCAGAAGGGTTCTACTTCTGATCTTCAGAGACGTCTCGGAATGGGGTATGCCAAGGCAGGACGTGTCATGGATCAACTTGAGGCCGCAGGAGTTGTGGGACCACAGGAGGGCTCCAAGCCGCGTCAGGTACTTGTCTCTAGTCTGGATGAATTGGACAAGATCATCGCGGCCTACAAGAATCAGTAATTCATGCGCAACTCACGTCTTGCGCAAAATCTCGTGAAAAGTATGAGAAGAACAATCACAAGAATATTCATTGCCACCGTGTTGGCGCTTGTCGCACTGCCAGTGCTTTCTTTTGCAAAGAGTAAGACTTTGGATTCATTTGTCACCAAGGTCTCTACCTCACTCGTTTCGTTTGATTACTCCTTTTCCATGCCGACAAAGAAAGCCAAGTTGACAGGAAACGGAAGTGTGATGGTTCAAGGTAATTCCTTTGTGATGAATGGAAATGGACTGGAAATCTGGTGTGACGGGAAGACCCGATGGACGATAGACAGGCTCTCAGAAGAAGCACTGATTGAGTACGTTGATGATTCGTATGAAAGTTTCGCCACCAATCCGGCTTTGATGATAGCATCGGTTGATGATGCGTTCAGGGAAGTTTCTTTTTCTTCTACTAAATTTGAAGGAAAGGTCGTGGATGCATCCGATCTTTCTCCACTACACAAAGGCAAGGGGTCCATGGACATCTCTTCTCTTATGCTCTATTTTAAGAGTGGTTCTTCTGACCTTGTAGGAGCAAGGGTGACACTTAACGATGGCTCGGTTTCTGATTTCTCGATCACGAACTTAAAGTTTGAGAAGTCAGATAAATCAAAAGAGTCTTTCCGCTTCAACGAAAAGACTCTCGGTGCTTCTTATGTGATCACTGATTTGCGTTAGTCCTTCACGCATCTGACGGAAGCGAAGAAAGAGCCTTTGTCAGCTTTACGAACAAGAACATCGTTCTGCTTGACGTAAATGTAGCGGCAGAGAGCCATCTCGTCATCTTCTGAATCGGAAGTCCAAAACATTGCGTAATTGTTCTCTCCAGTGAACTTAGGATTGTCTGCTGTCAAGGTTGCGTAGCCTATAGGAAGAGCGGAGAATCCGGACTTGTTGGTGATTGTGACTTGTGGCCAGTACTCCCACATTCTGGACCCTAGAAATTTGGCATTGACCATCATGCCACCGGCCACTCCATTGAAGTCTGCCTTTTCTGAAAATTCAGTACCTTCTGGGGCCAACTCTGTTGCCAAAGCCACATACTCGGCTTCGGAAGGCAGATGCCATCCTTCAGGGCATGCAGACATCGCATCGTGCCAGGTGTACATGCGACCGAAGATTGGATCTACAGCTGAACTACTATCGTAGGAGACTCCGGATTTGGAGTAGTACAGATTGTTCTTCATCCATGTTTTGCCTCCAAAAGTCGTTGTGTAATAAGAATTTCCGTCTCTTGGATCAATGAAGATCTCCTCTTTGCCGGAATAGGCTCCGCTGATTGTGGAGTCTATGGCCGGATCAACGACACAAAATGCAGCGGTGTTCGAAGTCGTGTAGTAGTTCGAGGCAAAAGCGATGCAGCTTACACTGAATTCACCTACCTTGGATGGAGTGGTAAATTTGAAAGATCCATCGCCATTCGGGTCGGTGTCGAGTTTGGTTGTGTCTTTTTCAGAACTGAATGTGGTAGTCCAATAGTAACCTACATCTTGGGCGGAACCAGTGCCTGGATTCTTGAGTCCAGAAGGAGTAAGGGTGAACTCCTCTCCTTTTTGGACGTAGGACGGCATGCTAAACGAAAGAGTTCCGCTGAGGTACTCCTTTGTTGAAGAGTCCTCCTTATCTTTCTTGCAGGAAGGAAGGGCCAACAATGTGGCTGTCATTCCTATCAGAACAATGCTTTTTATCTTCATCTTTTTCGGTTGAAAATACAAATATCGCATAAAAAACGCAAAAACGGTAAGGCTTAAGCAAAAACTAGTCCAATGATGCTCAATTATTGAATCTAAATACCTATAATTGCACTGATGAAAACAATTAAAGGAATATTTCTGAGCACACTGTTTTGCTCCTTTATCTTGTCGGCTGTCTCTTGTGGCCACAATGCGCGGTACCATGAACTGACCGGTTACGCTCAAGGCGGAACATATTCCGTGAAGTTTAAATCAGAGGGACGCATTGATGTCAATGAGGTCGGAAAGGCCGTTGATTCCATTCTGATCATGATAGACACAACGTTGTCCGGGTACAACAAGGGATCGCAGCTTAGCCGTTATAATTCCGGTACATTGGAGACTCCTAATGAGATGTTCAAAGAGATGTTTTCAATCTCAAAAAGGCTGTACGATGAGACTGGGGGAGCGTTGGACATGGCTTCCGGTCCGTTGTATGACGCTTGGGGCTTTGGGTTTACAAGAGATTCGCTGCCGTTGCCTTCAGAGGTTGATAGCCTTCGTTCGGTTTGTGGGATGGATAAATTGGATCTGAATATGTTACCGCTCAATCCGACAATCCGTCCTAAGTTGAATTTCAATGCAATAGCGCAGGGATATTCATGTGACAAGATCGCGGAGTATCTTCACTCATTGGGAATTAAGGACATGCTGGTGAACATAGGAGAGATCTACTGTGAGGGCCTTAATCCTTCGGGAAAGCCTTGGACTATAGGAATTGACATGCCTGTTGATGGGAACATGGAACTTGGTGCAAAGGGACTTGTCGGTAGATGGCAGGGCGATGGGAGCGGGTGTGGAGTGGTGACTTCCGGCAACTACCGTAAGTTTTACGTGAAAGATGGCAGGAAGTATTCCCACACGATTGATCCACGAACCGGCTACCCTGTCAGCCATTCTTTGCTTAGCGCAACGATAGTGGCTCCGAATGCTACTCTTGCTGATGCTTATGCGACATATTGCATGGTCATCGGATTGACTGAGGCTAAGAGATTCATAGAGTCTCATGAGGGGCTGGAAGGCTATCTTGTCTATGGCGAGGGTGAGAATATGTCTGAATGGGCCTCTTCTGGCTTCAATCTTGCAAGGGAATGACTTCGTTTTTTATTTTGAGAGATGCTAAAAGTATTTACAGATTCTTCCTTTGCTTTTGCCGCGGCTTTAGCCTTGGTGACGAGCTGTAGTACTATCAGTAGGACAGAAAAGCAGTTAGCTAAGGTTGATTCCTATGATTCTCCAGACATTCCTGCCATTGGTAACGTACCACCGACCCGTCCGCGTCAGACTGGATTAGCATATTCACCGAACACCCTGATTATCTCCTATGATGAGACGATTGGCGTGGGCCCTTTGAAGAAGGCTATAGCCAA
Organism: uncultured Bacteroidales bacterium; assembly: GCA_934678915.1. Lineage (GTDB taxonomy): Bacteria > Bacteroidota > Bacteroidia > Bacteroidales > UBA932 > Cryptobacteroides. The sequence goes on along the minus strand of CAKUSF010000011.1, from coordinate 3,583 downwards.
GTACGGAGCGGAGATTGTTTATGACTATAGTATAATCAGTGCATTGACAGTTAGGATTCCGGAAGGTAAAACGCTGGAGGAGTCGGCAAAATACTTCCGAAAGGTTAAGGGTGTGTTGGAAGTCTCAAAGAATGCTCATTATTTCGTTGACTGATAGGCAGTCCTCTGTCCTAAATCCCCCTGATTTGGTTCGTTCGAGGGAGTTTAGATGTGCTCCTGAGCCGAGAGTTTCCCCGAGATCTCTGGCCAAGGCTCTTATGTAGGTCCCTTTGCTGCACTCTACGCGGATTTCAGCGAGCGGAAGGTGCATCTCAGAAGTGTCGATGACATTTATCCTTGGATTTGGTCTAAGCCCTTCATCCTCACCTCGTGGTCCCGAAGGTTTTCCTTCTGGAAAGAAAGAGACTAATTCCATAGCAGAGATGTTGATTATCTGTCGGTTAAGAGTTTCTGCCACTGTGTGGTCGAAATCCTCTAAAACTTCTGTTTTATCTTTGTGGGCCTCACGGTACTGCTTGCGAGCCAACTCATAGGCTCGAACTCCATCGACTGACTTGGCTGAGAATAGTGGTGCTATCTGCTCTTGTTCTCCCAAAAATTGAGGCAGGACTGAAAGGATGGATTCCCTATTGACGTTATTTATGGGATAATTGTGGTCGATGGCCTTTTCCAAGTCAAAAGAAGGAGTCGTGGCCCCGAATGAGACTCCGGCAAGATATTCCTTGCCTTCTTTCTGAAGAGATTCGGCCAATTTTGTGGCTTTTCCGATGCAGACAAGTAGCACACCTGTGGCTAGAGGGTCCAAGGTCCCGGCATGTCCTACTTTTAGGTTATTTTTGTGGAAGTGTCTGCATGCTGCCCATTTGACCTTGCGGATGACATCTGCTGAGGTCCAGCGGTAGGGCTTGTCGATGGGAACAATAATCCCTTCCGGGTAATCCTCTATGCTGTCAGATAGCTTGTGATTACCCGAAAGGAAGTTTTTGTCTGCTATTAATGCTTTTATTTCCAAGTGTTTGACTTGTATGGTGCCTGCTACTTCTACTTGCAAAGTGGAATCTTCTCAATGCGACGCTCGTGGCGACCGCCTTCGAACTTGGTTGTAAGCCACTTGTTGAGAATGGTGGTGGCCATCTGGTAGGAGATGAAGCGGGCAGGCATCACGAGCACGTTGGCGTTGTTGTGGGCTTTAGCCAGACGTGCCAGCTCCGTTCCCCAGCAAAGGGCTGCACGGACTTTCTGATGCTTGTTAAGAGTCATCGAGATTCCGTTGCCTGAACCGCAGAATGCCACACCAAGATCAACTTCACCCTTGTCGATGGCCGAGCCGAGAGCGTGGCCGAAATCAGAGTAGTCACAACTTTCCTCTGAATATGTTCCATAATCAACGACCTCGTAGCCCTTCTTTCTGAGCAAGGCGGCTATCTTTTGCTTGTACTCGAATCCAGCGTGATCGCTGGCGACACCGAATTTCATAATATTCAATAATTTAAATGATCTTTTTCTTGCTTACTGTAGTGATGAACTCCTTGAGATAGAACGGTTCGAAGTAGGCTACGTCCTCGAACCTTTTCCCGTTCAGGGCTTCTGTGGCAGGACGTGCCATTGACGCCGCTTTCGGGCAGCATTGGATGAAATGGGCGTCCGGGCTGGTTATGACGCCCTTGCATTTGTCGGCGCCGTCACCTATGAAGAGTACGGGACCTTCCTCAAGCTGAGTCTTGAACGATTCAGCGTCAATTATCTGCGCCACGGTAGGGGAGACCTGTCTGCCGTCAGGAGTGAATATTCCAGTGTAGACCTCCATCCTTCGGGCGTCAATCATCGGAATGATGTAGCGGCAGCCCTTCGGGGGCATATTCCCGTCCAATGCTTGCCAGACCAGGGTGTCGAGTGTGCCGACGGAGATCATAGGGATCCCGGCCCCGAAACAGAGCCCTTTGGCGGTGGAGACTCCGACCCTAAGCCCGGTATAGGATCCTGGGCCCTTGCTGACGGCCACCGCATCGCAATTTGAGACTTTAAGCCCTTTTTCCGAGAGCATCTCGCTGACGAACAGCGCTGTCTTCGAGGCGTGTGCCCTCGGCTCGTCACTGATCCTCTCGCATACAACCTTCCCATCCTCCACAAGGGCTGTGGAGCAAAGGGAAGTGGATGTCTCTATTAGGATTATTCTATTCATTATTTGTTGAATATCAATTCTTTCATGTAAGGGAAAAAGCCATCGGCGAAATCCTTGATCGGAGTGTAGAAAAGGGATTCGCCTATTGTCTTCGAACAATCAATCTCAAGCGCCTTGGCGACGGAATCAAAAAGGAGGATGAACAATCCTATCGCGAGGAGGACTTTCAGGAGGGCGAAGACCACCCCGAGAAGCTTGTTCAGCCACCCTAACATCACGATTTTCACTATGCCTTCAAGCATTTTTCCGGCCAGGGTGAGGGCGAAGAAAACGGCCAGCAGGATGAGCGTGAAGGCTATCGCCTGAAGCACTGCGGGAGAAAAGTCCATCACCGGTTTGAGCCATTCCACGACCACACCGGAAAAGTGGAAGGACATCCATGCGCCAAGCACCAAGGCCACAAGGGCGGCCGCCTGGGCGATGAAGCCTTTGGTGATGCCACGGAATATGGCTGGCACACAGCAGAGAAGGATTATGACGTCTATTACATTCATCTACTACCTATTTGATAAAAAACACGGAAATCACTATCTTTGCAGACTTGAATGCATCCGAAAGGCGCCTGTGCTTTTCAGGATGCAAAAATAGAAAGAAAATTATGACATTCAAAGAGTACAAAGGCCTTGATCTGGTTTCTGTCGGGAATGAGGTTCTCGACAGGTGGAAAAAGAATCACGCGTTCGAGAAATCCCTTGAGGTCAGGGAGGGGGCACCTGAGTTCATATTCTTCGAGGGACCGCCTTCCGCCAACGGCAAGCCGGGAATCCATCACGTCATGGCACGCTCCATCAAGGACGCGATCTGCCGATTCAAGACCCAGTCTGGGTACAAGGTGAATCGCCGTGCCGGATGGGACACCCACGGACTCCCTGTGGAGATCGGTGTGGAGAAAAAGTTGGGCATACATAAAGACGACATCGGGACGAAGATTTCCGTTGAGGAGTATAACAAGACCTGTCGCAGCGAAGTGATGAAGTACACGGCTGAGTGGGTGACCATGACCGAGCGTGTCGGCTACTGGGTTGACATGAACGATCCGTACATCACCTACGACAACCGCTACATCGAGACCCTGTGGTACCTATTGAAGAAGATCTACGACAAGGGACTGCTCTATAAAGGGTACTCCATCCAGCCATATTCGCCGTCCGACGGCACCGGCCTCAGCTCGCATGAACTGAACCAGCCTGGCTGCTACAAGGACGTGACCGACACGACGGCAACCGTGCAGTTCGAGGTCATCAAGGACGGAAAGTCGCAGCCGCTCTTCGGGACGGAGGCTTTTCCGGTTTATTTCCTCGCCTGGACCACAACCCCATGGACACTTCCTTCAAACACCGCGCTCTGCGTGGGGCCTAAGTATGAATATGTCCGTGTCCTTTCCTTCAATCCTTACACAGG
>CAKUSF010000010.1 GCA_934678915.1 uncultured Bacteroidales bacterium | reverse complement strand
TCGAGGATATTCATAGATTCACAAGGCATCGCCTTGGGGTGACATGCGCCCATCTGGGGCTGTCGGTGATTCTGGTCACCGGACTTTTCGGCACCGGTGGCACTGTTCAGGCAAGGATGATCGCGATGCCGAACGAGCCCAACCGTCAGGCGTGGAACGAATCCACCGAAGAATATCTCAAACTCCCTTTTGAATTGACGCTCAGGGATTTCTCTGTCAATGAATATTCTTCCGAAGTCACTCTGACCCTTCCTGACGGCCGCTCCTCCGAGATCAAAATCGCCGTGAACCACCCGGCCAAGGTCGGAGCTTGGCGGATTTATCAGTCGGACTACCTCTCGGACACGGAGCGAGGCGAGTTCGCGAGCATATTCAAGTGTGTCTGTTCGCCATTGTCGGAGGTCTTCCGCATCGCTTTGTGGCTGCTGCTTGTCTCCGCCGCGGCGATGGTGTTCTTCTCCGGATTCAAACCTCGTTTCGGGAAGGATGGCTCCTCCGAAAAGAAATCGTTGGAACAGAGTGATTTGAGTGCGCGGGATCCTTCCGTTGGAAAGTTCAAAGAGAAGGAGGAACGGTTATGAGTTGGGACTCATTCATTTGGTTCGCGTTGGCGGCTTCGGCGTTCTGGATTTCCGGCGCTGCGGTTTCATTGAAGGCCAAAAGAGTTGTCGTACCGCTGCTGTTGACCGGGATAGGCGTCAAGATATTCATTACTTTCATCTTTGGGGTCTGGATCACGCTTGGCCGTCCGCCGCTCCGCACGATGGGGGAGACCCGCCTCTGGTTCAGCCTTTTTCTTTCGCTGATCGGCAGTGTGGTCTATCTTCGCTGGCGCTACCGTTGGGTGCTTCCGTTCTCGTGCCTGATGTCGGTAGTCTTCGTGTGCATCAACATCTTTAAGCCAGAGATTCACACAGAGGAACTTATGCCAGCCCTCCGCAGCCCGTGGTTCGTCCCGCACGTCATTGTCTACATGTTCGCCTACGCCGTGATGGGCATCGCCACCATCCTTGCCGTCCGTCTCCTTTGGCTTTCCCGCCGGTCGGTATGGTTCGACAGGCTCACCAACCGGCCGGAACGGTCAGCCGAGGAGCCAACCAGCCCGGTCACTGAGCTTGTCGAAGTGACTGACCTCTGCCTCTGCGACACCCTTGTCCGCATCGGCTGGGGCTTCCTCACAATGGGCATAGTCATGGGCGCCCTTTGGGCCAAGCAAGCCTGGGGCGACTACTGGACATGGGACCCCAAGGAAACATGGGCCGCTGCCACCTGGCTCAGTTACCTGCTCTATCTTCATCTGCGTCAAGGGCAAGGCTCTGCTCGCAAATCCCTTCACCGCGCTCTTTTCCTCCTTCTCTTCTCCTTCATCCTCCTCCAGATGTGCTGGTGGGGTGTCAACTACCTCCCCTCCGCCCAAGGCTTCAGCCTACACACCTATTAATTTTACCTCTACATTTATTATGAACATTTTTTGATACATCAAATAATGTTTATATCTATGAACGGATTTTGATACATTCCCCTTATTCTTGGGGAGAATTTGCTAACTTTGCAGATTGCAGGTCCGTTAAGAAACGCTGACCTCGAAGGAAGAATATTCAAAATACATCAAATATGTACAGAACACACACGTGCGGGGAACTCCGCATTGAGAATGTCGGGCAGAAGGTGACCCTTGCCGGTTGGGTGCAGAGGTCAAGGAAGCTCGGTGGAATGACTTTCATTGACTTGCGTGACCGCTACGGCATCACGCAGCTCGTACTTGAAGCCGACGCTGACACCGCTTTGGTCGAGACCGCGACCTCTTTGGGCCGTGAATATGTCATCCAGGCCATCGGTGAGGTTGTCGAGCGTCAGAGCAAGAACCCTAAGATGGACACCGGTGACATCGAGATCAGACTTGAGTCCATCAACATCCTCAACAAGTCTGTCACACCTCCGTTCACGATCGAGGACGAGAGCGATGGCGGTGAGGATCTTCGCGCCAAGTACCGTTATCTTGACCTTCGTAGGAATCCGCTCCAGAAAGCGCTGGCGCTGAGGCACAGACTTGCCCACGAGGTGCGCAACTACCTTGATGCCCACGGGTTTATGGAGATTGAGACTCCGTATCTCATCAAATCCACTCCTGAAGGAGCCCGCGACTTCGTGGTCCCTTCCAGAATGAATCCGGGCCAGTTCTACGCCCTTCCTCAGTCCCCTCAGACCTTCAAGCAGCTTTTGATGGTCGCTGGCTACGACCGCTACTTCCAGATTGTGCGCTGCTTCCGTGACGAGGACCTGCGCGCTGATCGTCAGCCGGAGTTTACACAGATCGACTGCGAGATGTCCTTCGTCGAGCAGGAGGATGTCCTGAATATGTTCGAGGGCATGATGAGGACGATGTTCAAGAACGTCCTAGGCGTTGACATCCCGAATCCGATGCCGAGAATGAGCTGGTACGACGCGATGGACAAGTACGGCTCCGACAAGCCGGATGTCCGTTTCGGAATGACCATCCACGAGATCACCGACAAGGTGAAAGGCAAAGGCTTCGCTGTCCTAGAGAATGCTGCCTACGTTGGAGCCATAGCTGTTCCAGGTGGCGCTGAATATACCCGCAAGCAGATCGATGAACTGACCGAGTGGGTCAAGAGACCTCAGGTCGGAGCCAAGGGCCTGATCTACATCAAGCTCAACGCAGACGGTTCTGTCAAGTCTTCCGTTGACAAATTCTACACTCCGGACGAGCTGAAAGCTATCGCTGAGGCAGTCGAGGCCAAGACCGGAGACATTGTCTTCGTGATGTCCGGTGACGGCAAACGCAAGGTTCAGACAATGCTAGGCGTTCTGCGTATCGAGATGGGTAACAGGCTCGGCCTTCGTGACCCTAAGGTCTTCGCTCCGCTTTGGATCGTGGACTTCCCACTTTTGGAATGGAGCGAGGAAGACGGCCGTTTCTACGCCATGCATCATCCGTTCACTGCTCCAAAACCGGAGCACATGGATCTCTTCTACAGCAACAAGAAAGAGGATCTCGAAAGGGTTTGCGCCAACGCCTACGACTTTGTTCTTAACGGCACGGAACTCGGTGGAGGCTCGATTCGAATCCATGACGCTGAGGTTCAGAAGAGGATGTTCGAGGTTCTGGGCATCGGTCCGGAGGAGGCTGAGTACAAATTCGGCTTCATCATCCACGCGTTCCAGTACGGAGCTCCGCCTCACGGAGGTCTCGCCTTCGGTTTCGACCGCGTCTGCACTCTCTTCGCCGGCAAGGAGTCCATCCGTGACTTCATCGCTTTCCCGAAGAACAATCAGGGCCGCGATGTGATGATTGATTCTCCGTCGCAGATTGATCAAGCCCAGCTTGACGAGCTCAATCTGGATCTCCGTCCGCTTCCTGAGAAGTAACAAATCGGTCGCTGAGCCTGTGGTTCGGCAGGCTCACCAACCATCGAAGCGACAAAACAAATACATGAAAGTGTGAGTGAAAATCTGAGTTTCGCTCACACTTTTAATTTTGTAGAACAACTTTCCTGTCATTTTTGTATATTTGTGTTTGTAGCCTTGACCGTCACGGGAGGACCTGTGACTCCAAGGCTTGCGGAAGTTTAAATCACATAAAGACCTAAGAATATGTTCGCAAAAGAGATCTACATCGCAAGACGCAAGGCTCTGCTGGAGAAGATGGCTCAGACCGCTCCGCAAGGGAAACGTGGAATAGCACTGTTCGTGGGCAACGTCGAAGCCGCGGCCCAGTACAAGGACAACGCCTATAAATTCCGTCAGGACTCATCCTGGCTGTACTATTTCGGACTCGATGAGCCACGCTACGCAGCTGTTCTGGACCTTGACAGCGGAGAGGAGACCATCTTCGCTGATGATGTGGAGATCGGAGACATCATCTGGATGGGACCTCAACCATCCGTTGACTCAAAGGCCGCTGCGGTCGGAGTAAGTAACTCAGCTTCTTATGGTTCACTGAATATTGCCGTCTCAAAGGCTCTTGCCACAGGTAGGAATATTCATTTCCTTCCACCGAGCCGCTACTACAACACGATGAAGCTGGCCGCTCTTGTCGGCATCTCCAATGAGGATGTCGCAAGGGTAGCTCCTATTGATGAGGACGGTGGCAAGCATGCGTCCAAGGAACTTGTTCAGGCCGTCATCTCCATGAGACTCGTGAAGGAACAGTGTGAGATTGACCAGATTGATGATGCCGGTGCTCTCGGCCAGAGGATGCACACAGTCGCCCGTGAGAGCGTGAAGGTTGGCATCATCGAGCAGGAAATTGTCGGCAAGATGGAGGGCGTGACACTCAGCGAAGGTTGGGGCGTGTCGTTCCCGACCATCCTTACCCAGCATGGAGAAACACTTCACAATCATCTGCACGACAAAGTTATCGAGCCGGGCAAGCTGATGGTGATTGATGCCGGCGCTGAGAACAACATGCACTACGCTTCTGACTTTACCCGCACCCTGCCTACCAGCGGCAAGTTCACCCAAAAGCAGAGGGACATCTACCAGATTGTCTGCGACTGCAACGAATTGGCCTTCAAACTGACAAAGCCGGGAGTCGCCTACAGGGACGTGCATCTGGCCGTTGCCAAGCTGATGCTTGAGGACCTTCGCTCGCTGGACATCGTGCGCGGCAATCTGGACAACATGCTCCACGAAGGCATTGCTGGACTCTTCCAGCCGCACGGACTTGGCCACAACATGGGCCTTGACGTTCACGACATGGAAGACCTCGGTGAGGATCTCGTAGGCTATGATCCGGACCAGAAGCGTTCCGCTCAGCTCGGCCTCGGAAGCCTCAGAATGGCCCGCAAACTTGTTCCGGGCAATGTTGTCACCGATGAGCCGGGAATCTACTTCATCCCAGCCCTCATCGAGAAATGGAAGAGCGAAAAGCGCGACAAAGGCTTCGTGAACTACTACAAGCTGGAGCACGACTACCTCGATTTCGGAGGAATCCGTCTTGAGGACGATGTCCTAGTGACCGAAGATGGTGCGCGTCGTACAGGCCCGAACCGTCTCCCGATTCAGCCGGACGATGTCGAAGCCGCAATGGCTTAGGAATATATACTTTTGAATATTCATGAGCGTTTTAGTCATAATCCTTGCCGTGTTGGCGGGAGTAATCGGCATTGTCGGCAGCATTGTTCCGGCTTTGCCTGGACCTCCTGTCAGCTGGGTCGGGCTGATGATTCTTTATTTTTGGGGCAGCGGCACGAACGGTGCCGGGGATCCGATGTCGTTGACGTTCCTGCTTGTATGGCTGGGAATCACAGTGGCGGTCACTGTCATTGACTATGTTGTCCCAGCGTGGTTCACCAAGATCACTGGCGGAACTAAGGCGGCTGGTAGGGGAGCGATGGCTGGAATGCTGGTCGGGATGTTTGTCCCACCTATCGGAATCATCCTCGGTACTCTTCTCGGAGCCTTTTTGGCCGAGTTAGCTTTCTCTGAAAAGAATGGCTGGGAGTCAGCTAAATCCGCACTAGGAGCCTTTGCAGGCTTTCTCTGCGGCACTGGTGTCAAACTGATAGCCAGTGGAATGATGATGTATTACATAGTAGTGTATCTTACTTGAATATGGAAGAAAAATACTCTCGTTTTCTTGAGACAGTAAAGCATTTAGTCCCGAAGAACGGAATCTACACAGACGAACTCAGGCGTTTTGCATGGGGCACGGACGCGGGGTTTTACAGGCTTGTGCCGAAGATTGTCATCCGTTCGACTGGCGAGAAAGAGGTCGCGAAGATTCTTGAGGCAGCATCGAAATTTGATGTTCCGGTAACTTTCCGTGCAGCCGGAACCAGCCTTTCAGGCCAGTCCGTCAGCGATTCAGTGCTTATTGTTGCAGGCAAGAATTGGGAGAAGTACAAGGTCTCCGAAGATGCTTCCCAGATCACACTTGAACCCGGAATCATCGGAGCGAGGGTGAATGCCATCCTGAAACCTTTCGGACGAAAATTCGGCCCGGATCCGGCCTCCATCGGAAGCTGTATGGTAGGCGGAATCGTGATGAACAACGCCTCAGGAATGAGCTGCGGAACCCACGCCAACAGTGACAAGGAACTGGAGAGTGTCCGGATAGTGTTCGTTGACGGAACTGTACTTGACACTGGAGACGAGACCTCCAGGAACGCTTTCCGTGCATCCCATCCGGATTTCATCAGGGAGATCGAGGCGTTGAGGGACGAGATTGCAGCCGACAAGGAGCTCGCTGATCGCATAAGGTACAAGTATTCAATAAAAAACGTCACCGGACTCAACATATTCCCGTTCGTCAGGTTCCGCGATCCATTTGACATCATCGCGCACCTGCTTGTCGGTTCTGAGGGCACTTTGGCTTTTATGAGCCAAGTCACGATGAAGACTTTGCCGCTTCCGTCCAAGGAAGCGTCCGCGATGGTCTATTTCGGTACCATCCGGGAGGCCGCAGAGGCTGTTGTCGCTCTTAAGAAAGAGATTGACCCGGCTGTGCTTGATGCTGCCGAGTTGCTGGACAAGCGTTCTCTCGCGTCTGTTGATGACCCTATGCTTAATGAATATCCCGGCAAGGATCTCACCGCTCTCTTGCTCCGTGTCACGGGCACGGATCAGGCTGACCTTGATGTGAATGTCGGGAAGTTGTCGGAGGTGCTTCACCGCTTTGTCGTCTTGGATGATGCTGAAGGTAACGCTTTCATATTCAGTAGCGATCCTGCCGTCACTGGAAAGTATTGGGCCATCCGTTCGGGCATATTCCCGTCAGTTGGTGGAATGCGCCGTCAGGGCACGACTTGCCTGATTGAGGACATCGCCTTCCACATTGAGGACCTTCCGGACGCAACAGTCGATCTGTCGGCTCTGTTGGACAAGCATGGCTACGATGATTCCTGCATCTACGGCCACGCCCTTGAGGGGAACTTCCATTTTATCATCAACCAATCATTTGATTCTCAGAAGGAAGTGGACCGCTATGAAGCCATGATCCGCGATGTAGCTCAGATGGTGGTCGGGAAATATGACGGCTCCCTCAAGGCCGAGCACGGAACGGGCAGGAATATGGCTCCGTTTGTTTCGTACGAGTGGGGCGAGAAGGCGTTCGGGATCATGAAGCGTGTTAAGGAACTGTTTGACCCTAAGGGACTTCTTAATCCTGGCGTGATATTCAATGACGATCCGAAATGTTTCCTGCGGAATTTCAAGGCCTTGCTGGTTCTGAAGCCTTGGGCTGATGACGGTAAGCCTGTCGAGCCGGAGCTTGCCCAGATCTATCAGAAACTGAACAAGTGCATTGAGTGCGGTTTCTGCGAGGTGAATTGCCTTTCGTGTGGTTTCACACTTTCCTCAAGAACCAGAATCGCAACTCAGAGAGAGATCACTTCCCTGCGTGCGCTGCCAAATCCGACCGCTGCGGAACTTACTCATCTACGGACACTTGAGAAGGAATATTCCTACGCAGGGGAGCAGACTTGCGCAGGGGACGGCCTTTGCTCGACATCCTGCCCGATGGGCATCAATGTTGCCGATTTGACTCACCAGCTTAGGCGAATGAATATGCCTGCGGGGTCTTTCGGCTACGGTGTATGGAACTTTGCGGCTGGGCACTACGCTGGAGTCAAGAGCGGGCTTCGCGGTGCTCTCAGGATGGCCACCGCAGGCGAGACCGTGCTTGGTGACCTTGCGATGAGCGGCCTCTGCCGCTGGCTTCACAATGCCGTCCGGCTCCCGCTCTGGACCCCTGCCACCCCTAAGGCCTATAATATTCCTAAATCACTTCGTGCATTGGTAAGTTCAGCCGCTTCGGTGGTTGATGAGCCTATCCGGTCGCTGAGCCTGTCGAAGCGCCCGGACGCGCAATCAGAGTCTTCCAAGATAAACAAAGTAGTCTATTTCCCCAGCTGCATCAACCAGATGATGGGCCTCCCCAAGCACCACCATGCTGTTGACAAGCCCCTTGTTGAGGAGATGGTCAGCCTTCTGGCCAAGGCCGGCTACGAGGTAATATTCCCGAAAAACATGTCATCCCTTTGCTGCGGCACCATCTGGGAAAGCAAAGGCATGCCCGAAATCGCTGACAAAAAGACCTCCGAACTAGAGGAGGCTCTTTGGCAAGCCAGCGAGCATGGCCGCTACCCAGTCCTTTGTGACCAGAGTCCGTGCCTCCATCGTATGCAGCATAAAATCAAGAAGATGCGGCTTTACGAACCATCAGAGTTCATCCTTGAGTTTCTGGCTGACAAACTGGACTTCCACAAGACTGACACCCCGGCCGCCATCCACCTCACCTGCTCTATGCGCTTGATGCACAAGACCGACAAGATGCTAGAGCTGGCCCGAATGTGCTCCACCAACGTGATTGTTCCCGAAGGCGTAGGCTGCTGCGGTTTCGCCGGCGACAAAGGCATGACCCATCCGGAACTCAACAAGTATGCCCTCCGCAAGCTCAAATCCCAAATCCAAGGCATCCCCGTAGGCTACTCCAACAGCCGCACCTGCGAGATCGGCCTCGCCACCAACTCCGGCATTCCCTACGTCTCCATCGCCTACCTTGTGAACCGCTGCACCACTGCTAAACTCCGGTCACTGAGCTTGTCGAAGTGACCTGTAAGCCTAAGTCTCAGCTCACTACTTTTCGAACTGACAGACGGCAGAGAGTGGCTCAAAACTTCACCGACCACCTAACGGACGGCATGATAGGCATGATGCTAACCTGTTTCCATGTGCCATAGTCGTTGTAGATAAGGTACGGATTATGTCTGTTAGTGACGTTGAACACTGACATAGTAAGGTCATGAGTGCTTCGCTTCCTCATGAACTTAAATGTGTAGGCTACATCAAGGCGGAAGTAGGCTTTCATCCTATGTCCGTTCACAGATGTCATTTCCATGCGGTCATGGATGTTGTCTTGTAACTTGTCTGAGTACATACCGCTCAGTCCTGTCTCCCAGTACGGTGGCTTCACCCCAAGGTACTGGCTTCTCTGTACCGTCATGAGATTTCCTGAACAGCAAGAGAGTACAATACCTAGATGTTGCTCTCCTCGTGCTCTTTTTCTGGTCGTCAGGTCGGACTGGAAGTTAAGGATGTGTGGTCTGTCGAACTTGAACGGAAATCTCTCTCCTTCGTTGATGCTAGGATATTCCCTATCCGTCTTGGACAGAGTGTAGGCAACATTCATGGACAGGCGCTCCGATGACATCGAGCCTGAGACCTCCAATCCTATCGAACGCCCAGAACCGCTCTCGACTTCATCCTCCCATGTGTCCTCAGTGATTCTGAACATATTGATGGAGGATTTGTAGCTAATTACTCCGTTCATTTCTCTAGCATAACCTCCAGCGTTCAGATGAAACTCTGTCTCACCAAGAAGCTTTAGCCTTACCCCTTTGTGCCAGAACAATCCTGCATAGATCTGCCTTGAGATTTCAGGCTTGAAGTCCTTACCAGCTGGGCTCATGATGTTAAGGGCCCATCCAGTCGGCAATCCTTCAAGCACATGCATGTACTGTGACATCTTGTCCGCGGCCACTTCAAGCCCTAGATTCTTGGTCAGTGTTCTGTCTGCTCTCAGATGAGCGTCAAAACCTGTTGTGTTCCACCTGTCATAAAGATAAAGGATTTGCCTGTAGCCAGCCAAGACATCCCATTTACTATTGCGAAAATTAATGTCTGTGAACACCGCTCCTGACAGGGCTTTCATGAAAGTCTTGGCTTCAATCCCTCCCGTTACATTTAGGTGGCTGGATAATTTATGGCTTATTAAGGACTTCACTCCTGTCTCAACCCAGTTGCAAGACATAGAGTACTCAGAATTATTCTTGTCGTCATGGTAATAGTCTTGAGTCTGGAGAACGTTTGAGAAAGTGAAGTAACCAAAAGCGTTCAATTCAGTGCGGCTTGACAGAGATGACCGTAAATCCAGTTTCGCCATCCCGGAGATGTTCTGCATGAGTGCTCCACTGTCATCGTATTTGACGGAGAGTTTGTCTTGAGAGAAAAGACCGGTCAGCTTGAACACACTCTTGCCGTTCAACCTTTTTTCGATGGTTGCTGCCCAGTCATGCATCAAGCCGTTTATATTTGCGTAGTCCTCTTCCGAGCCGGTAATCATTCCCGCTAGGACCGGTAATGGGGAAAAACGACCGGCCACTCTGTAGTCAGTGTTTCCATTTTTACTTGGAGCCTCAAGGTAAACGCTTGTCATGTAGGGTGATAACGAGAGATTCCACGAGTGTGTTTCCAGCCTTCCTGATTTTGATTTTATCCGCATCAGTGAAGAGGTGATGTCTCCAGAAGACGCTTCTAACCCACCCGTCCTAAAATCCGTAACGCTGATCATGTCCGGAGAAAACGAAGAGAACAGTCCAAGCAGATGACTTGTCCCATAGACAGGAACACCGTCATATTCAACCCTACTGTTGCCTGCGTTTCCGCCTCTGACAAACAGTCCAAGAGAACCTTCCACGCCTGATGATACCCCTGGAAGTGTGGTGATCTGCCTTAGGACATCTGGTTCACCGATAACAGACACAATCGCTGCCGCCCTTTCCGGAGTGTAAATGTAACGGTTCGGTCTCCTGAAAATCGGTAGCCTGTCCGACACCACCGAGCTGTCAATCCTGATGCCCGGCCCGGAAGCCGTGTCTATCTGGGGTGATTGAGCCTGAGACAGCTGATGCGCAAGAAAAATGAATATTATGGTAAACAGAAGTTGTTTCATGCTCTAAGCTTATTTTTAATAATCAATTATATAACTTCTGGCGATAAGCGTGTCGGAGCATGCTGCGAATATTCCCAATCCACCCTTGATGTTAGAATAGACAACATTCTCTTCGAAAAATGCGGTCGGATCATCCTCTGCCATGTAGGGGTTTGCCTTTATGATGCTGGATTTTAGATATTTATCATATTCTTCAGACGCGGTTCTAAAGACGACAATGGCATTTCGCAGCCATGACTCGATAAAGAAAGTGATGGGGTATTCAAGGTTCTTATCTGTTTCTCCGATTCTGAGGTATCCGTCGTGACTGAATGACTCTCCAGTTTTTTGGATTAAATCTGTAAACATCAGAAAATCATCTGCATTGAAATTATCCATAGCGACATGATCGGAGCCTATAGAATTTGCGATATTATCATCGGGTTCTATTTCCACAATATCGTTAGTCCAGATTGGCTTTGTGCTGCTGCGAATCATCACAAAGATCCAGTATGGTGAAGCAGGGGCGTTTTGCGAAAACGACTTGTGGTAATCTGTTGAGGTCTGTTTATCTTGAACCCTTTTCACTTTGACGTTCACAGGCATTGTTGTCTCTGCTGTAATCTCTTTATGACCAGGTACTTTTACAGAAAGCCTATATGTGTGGCCAGCCACTGGAGTGTAGTCCAACTTCCATGTATGCCGTATGGCATGGATGAACTTTCCCACTTCGTTCTCCCCATCGTATAGCCGGACATCAGCTTCTGAGATGCTTTCGTAGCGGAAGCTGCCAGGTTCTGCGTTGTAGCATAAAGATAGTTCTTGTATGTCTTTATTCTCCAGAATAAGATTCACTGTTACTTTCTTCTCAAATTCAGAGGAGAAGTCAATGTTTTCAGTGCATGATACTACTATCGCTAAGGTTGCAAGACCTTTAAATATCGCTTTCCGCATGGCGCATTACCTTGTAAGCGTGACCGTTGAGGTGTCTCGAAGCATTATCCCTCCGTCAAGTTCCATCTCAACGATGAAGTCGGTCTTTAACGGTGCCTCAGGCGGAATAGTTTTCAAGTGAAGGTATAATGACGGGTTGACAATAGGGCGCGTATCAAGATACTCTTCGATGCTCATGCCTGTTATCAGCCGACCAAAATATTTTCTTCTGTAATCGAAAAGGAAAGTATTACTTTTATCACCGAATATTTCAAAATACCCAGACAAGTCACTCCCAGGCATGTTTCCAAACATGGCCACGTTCGACATCACCTTCAATGATTTCAACTCAATTTTGCGGTATTCTATGTACTTGGTGTACATCATAGGAGATGATTCGCTCCTTGTAAATGCCATGGGGCTCTTAGATGTGCGATTCCCATGTCTCATTTCTTCGTCCATGATGTTTTCCATCGTTTGGTCTGGTGTGGACATGAGCGATGTTGAATATTCTCCATCTGGCAGATCCTTGATCATCTCCAGAGTGTAATTTGTAACATCTAATGTCAGACAAAAATGTTGTGCTGGAGTTTCACTAGTCTCTGCCTGTTTTACCATTATCAGCTGGTATCCTTTCCCCAACATTTCCTCCCTCTGTTTTTCTGTCAATGAATAATAGGAGGAGGAATCAATGTAAGCATTCCTCAGGAACAGATATTCACAATCTCTTGGCACGAACGCCCAAGAATAACCTGACGGCACATCAGCCTTTTCTTTATTACAAGAAAAGAAGCACAGAGCTACTAATAGTATAGCCCAATATTTTTTTCTTACAATCTCGCAGGAAGCTAGAATAGCGCACATAATTGCAACTAAAACTGAAGGTGTTTTCATCTAAAACGTGGTTATTAGTTTTTCATAGCTGCTAAGATAATAAATAATTGTGATATAGCGCAAAGAAATTCTCCCACGCATCTTCCGCGTAATTAGGTGTGAAATGTAAAATATTGAATATTAATTTGTTGCGTCATTGCCTTCGGTAGGTTATTACCGAAGATGGTGGGCTAAAGGATTTATTAATAATCATTTAGCGTTCACGGCTGCAAAATCGATGAATATTCCGTATCTTTGTCCCTATGGAAGTACGTGCGAAAAAGGCGCTGGGACAGCATTTTTTGACTGACCAGAGTATTGCTAAGAACATTGTCGGGGCTCTTGAGGGGCGGCAGGCGTTGGAAGTCGGGCCGGGGATGGGAGTGTTGACTCAGTACCTGCTACCTCGACCGGAGTTGGCGTTGAAGGTTGTTGAGATTGATGGCGAGTCAGTTGCCTACCTTAAGAAGCATTATCCGAAGTTGGGGGATGGCCTGATTGAGGGTGATTTTCTTAAGATGGATCTTGATGGGATATTCGAGGGGGAATATTCAGTGATAGGAAATTTCCCTTATAACATTTCCTCGCAGATATTCTTCAAGATTCTTGAGCATCGCGACCGCATCCCGGAGGTGGTCTGCATGATCCAGAAGGAGGTTGCGGAGCGCATCGCTGAGAAGCCGGGCACCAAGACCTACGGCATCCTGTCAGTGTTCCTTCAGGCGTGGTATGACATTGAATATCTTTTCACTGTGGGATCGGGTGCGTTCAATCCACCACCTAAGGTCCAGTCTGCCGTGATCCGTCTGACGCGCAACTCCCGCACATCCCTCGGCTGCGATGAAAAGCTTTTCCGCACGGTTGTCAAGACCGCTTTCGGCCAGCGCCGCAAGACGCTCCGCAACTCGCTCAAGCCGTTGCTTCGACAAGCTCAGCAACCGTCCGCTGAACCTATTGGCTCGATTGCCGGCTCCGTTCCTCCGGTCACTGAGCCTATTTCTCCGGTCACTGAGCCTGTCGAAGTGACCACCCCTCCACAAACTTCTCAATTACTCCAATCCGACCCAGTCTTCGATTTGCGTCCGGAACGCTTGAGTGTAGAGGATTTTGTGTCATTAACATTGAAACTTCAACGTTAATTTTTCTCAAGATTCTTGGAAACCAAGAAAAATTTGTATCTTTGTAGTCCAAATAGCAACGAAAGGTTTGACAACCGTTCGGCCAGAACATCCGGAGAGGTGGGAGAGTGGCTGAATCCACAGGTTTGCTAAACCTGCATACGGGTAACCGTATCACGAGTTCGAATCTCGTTCTCTCCGCAATTCAAGGTCAGCGTTTCCCCGCTGACCTTGATTGCTTTCCTCCTTATTCCTAATCTAGGAACCTTGTTCGCTGACTTGCCCTGAGATGTTAGGGAGGAGGTTTCGGTGCTGTTGAATCCGTGCAATACAAAACAGGGCCGTGCGATGTGCCATGGACATCATTCTAAACATCATTGCAGGGCTGACCCTACTTTGAAACCAAGGTCGGCCCTCCGAAGTGCTTTTCTACCACTTCAGAAGTATCCTTCGCGGCTGTGATTCGCAAACGTGAGAGTGTAATCGTTGATTGTCTTTTTGGTCTATAGTCCTTTTCTCATTAGCCATGTGCAACCGTCACACTTCTTCATTCATAAGACCCAAGATAATGAAGATTTTTTCACCTCAAAGAACATTTCAAACAAATCAAAACAGCTTCTTAGAGTGGGATTCGGTGGCTTTGGCATGATTCCTGGGCCGGTCAGGAGCCTGCTGAGGGGAAAGCTGATGAAAATCGGGTGAAAGTCTGGCAATTCTTATAAGCAATATTCATGGATTTTTTGTAAGTTTGTCAAATTAGCGAATTTTGGCAAACTGGTTGACGTTACTTTGCAAGCGGCAAAATAATGAGTTGACTCAGATTTGGCAAAAGTGAGGCAAGTCGTTATTTAACGGTACTTAACGATTCAACATATTCCAAGATGAAAACATCTTATCTCATAACAACTTTGGTTGCGCTGCTGGTGTCAGCAGTCTCTGCCTTGGGAGCCGGGCCGCTCAAGATGAACGGGAAGGTGGTGGACTCCAAAAGCGGAGAGGCTGTGGTCGGAGCGGTCATCAGGCTTGACGGCAACTATCTTTGGGCTGTTACTGACATTGACGGTAAGTTCAGCCTTGACGGAGTACAACAGGGAGACTATGACATGAACGTCTCCTGTCTGGGCTATGTGGACGTTAATCGGAAGATTTCCGTGAAAAGAGACTTGACTGGACTTGAAATAAAGCTGACAATCAGTTCATTGGCACTGGACGGGGTGGTGGTGACAGCGGAAAAGGCAAAAGACAACATCAACACTACACAAAAAATCGGGCGAAGTGCGCTGGATCATCTTCAGATGTCTAACATGGCTGACATTTCCGCGCTGCTTCCGGGTGGAAAGACGATCAATCCCGACCTGACGGCCAACAATGTTCTGTCTCTGCGCAGTGGCGGGACAACCGCTGGCAATGCGGCCTTTGGAACTGCGATAGAAGTCGATGGAGTGCGAATCGGGGACAACGCCAGCTTCGGAAAGATGGAGGGAACAGGAACCAGAAGCATCTCGGTGGACAACATCGAATCCGTGGAAGTAATCACCGGAGTTCCTTCTGCGGAATACGGAGACCTCAACAGCGGAATGATTCGCGTGATAACAAAGAAAGGCAAGACTCCGGTAAACGTCACATTCTCAGTCAATCCGAGGACCTACGAGACCAGTGCATCAAAGGGATTTGACCTTGGGGACCGGAAAGGAGTGCTGAACGTCAGCATGGAATGGGCCAAGGCGACCAAAAAACTCTCATCCCCTTACACCTCCTACACCAGAAGAGGGTTCACGCTCGACTACAGCAACACCTTTGCAAAAAAAATACGCCTTGAGGCCGGAATCTCAGGGAACCTTGGCGGAATGAACAGCAAGAACGACCCCGATCTGTTCTCAGATGAATATTCAAAAGTCAGGGACTATGTCCTCACTCCACATTTCAAGATGGTATGGCTGCTGAACAAGAGTTGGGTGACAAACATAAGGTTTGAAGGATCGGCCTACTATCATGACAAGCTTTCGAAAGCGCACGAGTACAATTCTTTCGGTTCCTCGCAACCGTCTGTGCACTTTGAGGAGGAAGGCTACAGCATTGCGGAGGCCCTGCCTCTCACCTACTACTCAGACTTGGTCGAAGATTCCAGAGAACTTGACTACTCTCTCGGCCTGCACTACGACTGGCTAAAGCATTGGGGCAAGGTTAAGAGCGTGCTGAAAGCAGGTGCAACTTGGAAAGCAGATGGGAACATCGGAAAAGGAGAGTACTACGAAGATCCTTCACTAGCAGCAAACGGCTATCGTCCAAGGCCTTACAAAGACTACCCTTACATGCATAACGCGGCTTGCTATCTGGAGGACAATCTCACCGTTCCGGTAGGAAAGACAACTCTGAATCTCAGTGCGGGACTTAGATTTGAGGACGTCTTCATCAAGGATTCCTTCTACGACAATCTACAGACATTGTCCCCAAGACTCAACGCAAAATGGACAATAAGCAAGCATCTGGCCATCAGAGGCGGATGGGGAATCACCCAAAAACTGCCTTCGTTCTTCATCCTTTACCCTAAACAAGAGTACCGGGACATCCAGGTCTTCGGAGCCTCCTACGGGAGTTCCGGGCAGGCAGCATACGTCTATCACACGGTGCCATATTCAATAAAATACAACCCCGACCTGAAATGGCAGAGCAACTCCAACTCGGAGGTGGGAATTGATGCTGAATATGGTGGTGTGAGGCTGTCGCTCGTGGGATTCCTCAACGTCACGAGAAACCCTTATGCAATGCTAAACAGCTATACTCCTGTAAACAACCGCCTTAGTGCTCTTCCTTCGGGCTTCACCATGCCAGACAATCCTTCTTTCAAGGTCAACCAACAAACCGGAATCATCTCCATCAGCGGGGACAACGGAGCAACTTGGACCGAATTGGACACAAAAGCCAACGATCGGACATTCGTAAACTCAAGTGTGCAGGGAAACGGAAAGTCCATCAGGCGCTCTGGAATCGAACTGACCGCTGACTTCCCTGAGATCAGACCTATCCGGACATCTTTCAGAATAGACGCATCCTACAGTCACAGCCGATTCGTGGACGACACTCCTTACTATTACTACAACAACGGTTGGCAGCACACATCTCTGGCCAACAGATCTTACCAGTACGTAGGAATCTACGCTGGAGGTAATTCCGTGATCAACGGGAAGGTCACGAACAACATTGATGCGAATGTGACAGCAATAACCCACATTCCACAGGCCCGCCTGATAGTGACGGTAAGACTGGAAGCCGCGCTGATGAGGCACTCACAGAATCTCTCTGAATATGATGGCAAGACTTACGCCTTCACGGTTGGAGCAGATTCTAATGTCCCTACCGGAGGAGACATCTACGATGGGAAATCCTACACGGCAATTTACCCGATAAAGTACATGGACCTTGAGGGGAACGTGAAGGACTGGACAGAGGACTGTGCCTCGAACCCGGATCTCGCGCGTCTTGTCATCCGTTCCGGCAACATCTACACTTTCGCAAAGGACGGCTACGATCCTTATTTCTCCGCCAATCTCAGCATTACCAAAGAGATAGGTGATCATGTGTCGCTCTCGTTCTTCGCTAACAACTTCACTAACTCAAGACGTTATGTCACGAGTTACGCCACTGGGGTGAGCGCAATCTTCACTCCGGCATTCTACTACGGACTCACATGCAGACTTAAATTCTAAAATGATGAGACTTGGACATTTACTGAAATATTCATTGATAGCTTTGGCCTGCGCAGCCTGCATGGACATTCCGCAGGCGTATTCCGATGTCAATTCAGTGACAGTCAGACCGGTCTGGCCAGAAGGCTTTGAAGATCTGGCTAGGGCTGGAGTCAAAATCTCTGTTCAGAACATCCTGAACGGAAGTTCTTCCACTGCCCAGACTGATGCTGAGGGCAAGGCCAAAATAAGCCTCCCGGACGGACTCTACCTTATCTCGGCATCGGACAGAAAAGGTACCAGCATATTCAACGGGACAGCTGACAAGGTCTCGATTTCTGGGGATTCGGAAATTACTCTCCCTCTCGAACGTTCGGAAGGAGGGTCTATCGTGATTAAGGAAATTTACACCGGAGGATGCAGCATGGCTCCCAAAGAGGGAACGTACCAAGCTGACAAGTACGTGATTCTGCACAACAATGTGGATGAGACCGTCTATCTGGACAGCCTCTGCTTCGGCACGGTTTCTCCTTACAACTCCACTGCCGTGAATCCTTGGACATCTAAGGACGGAGACGGAAACACCGTGTTCAAACCGTTCGTTCCAATCATACAAGCTGTGTGGCAGATTGAAGGAGATGGGAAGACTTTCCCTTTGGGTCCTGGTGAAGACGCAGTCATCTGCATCAATGGAGCAATCGACCACACTGTCAATGTCCCTCTTTCGGTGAATCTGAACAATCCGGACTATTTTGTCTGCTACAACAACGGGCCGAACAACTTCCCGAACACCGCTTACCACCCTGCTCCCGGAGACAAAATCCGCAAGGATCACATCCTTGCGCTTGTCATCAAGACGGGAATCGCTAATGCTTACGCAGTCTCGATATCCTCTCCAGTCATTGTGGTCTTCAAAGCCAAAGGGACAACCATCCAAAAGTTCGTCTCTCCAAGTGGGGATTCATCCCGAAGCGACAATGTCATACAGATTCCAGGCAGCACCAACGACTATGTGGTTGCCGTTCCGACAGAATGGATCATAGACGGAGTGGAAGTCTTCGATGGGCGTTCCACTTCAAATTCCAAGAGGCTGATGCCGTCTGTCGACGCCGGATTTGTCTATCAATCAAACATCTACAAAGGTCATTCTTTGTTCAGAAAAACAGATGAAGAAGCCTCCGCGCTAGCCGGCTACGAGGTTCTTCAAGACACTAACAACTCAACTAACGATTTCTATGAACGCGAAACTCAGAGTCTTCACAAGTAAAGCAACGTTTCTGACTGCGGTGCTTTTGGGGCTGAGTGCTCACGTCACATCAGCTCAGACAGCCTTCGACAAGATTCAGGACAATAGTTTCTGGAATGATGGTTGGAATCTCAGCGGAATCAGGAACGGGAAAGCAGTCAAAGCATCCTTCGCGGAGATTTACGGAGGGATTACGAGCGGAGATTTCAAGCCTTCCTACGAGGCTGCCTCATTTTATCAGGCCGGTGCAAAAACCAAGACTAGAGTGGATCTGGATAAGTTCTCCATGGTGGGCTCCTTCTCTTTCAATCAGGAGCGAGGGAAGGACATGAACGGTTCCATGTTCATAAAGCCGGGCTACTATCCTGTTGACATTCTTGAATTTACGCCCGGAGACAAGACACTTCAGACCTACTCTTTCTCAGGGGGCATTGCCGTACCGCTGGACAATCGTTGGACAATAGGAGCCAAGATGGACTTTGAATCTGACAACTACGCCAAACGCAAGGACATTCGGCACACGAACTATCGGCTTGACATGACCATTGCTCCATCTGCGACACTGAAGCTGGATCGTTGGACGGTTGGAGCCGCAGGAATATTCAACAAAAACACTGAGTCCATACAAGCGGAACAGATCGGCACTGCCACGGCAGAATCTTACTATGCTTTCCTTGACAAAGGGATGATGTACGGTGTCCAACAAGTTTGGAACGGCAGTGGAATCCACCTGTCAGAATCCGGACTTGACAGATTCGCGGTCAAGGAATATTCCTACGGAGCCTCAGCGCAAGTTGAGCGGAGCCTTTCTAACGGAGCGGTTTACGCTGATGTTGAATGGGTTACTTCGCAAGGAGAGGTGGGTGAAAAATCCTACACTTTCTTCAAATTCCCTGGCAGGAACATCAAGGCCCGCCTTGGTCTCAGGCACAGCGCCACGAGCGGAACGAGCATATTCAGAATCAGTTATAATTGGTTCAGGCAATGGAACAATGAATATGTCATTGACAAGATTTCCTCCGGAGGTGTGACAACCCCTGTCACCTACGGTCAGAATCAGATTTTTGAGAGGAGAAGGGCTGAGCTTGCTCCTGAATATTCATTCTATGGATCAGGAAACTTGTCTTGGCTATACCATGCTCACGCAAAAGCAGGGTACTCAAAAAGAACGGAGCAGTCATCGGTTGTGTATCCATATTCATTCAACGCTGATGGTGAGATTGTTAGCCTTTCCGCTTCGGCTTTGTTCCAGCTTGGGCAGTTCAGACTTGGATGCGGGATTGACTTCCTCAAAGGCTTCCGAGCCGAGGACTATGGATCTGCTAGCAGCGAGGCAGTCAACGGTTCCGCTCCGTTCCGCCCCGAATCATGGTACAACCTTTGGAATGAGTGGGAGAATGCCGCTCGCCTTGGTGGTACGCTTTCATTGAGGTATGATTTTTCCATTGGGAAGACCCGTGGCCTGTTTGCTGAGGCTCGTGGTTCCATGCTCCACGGCTTTGACATCATCCATTGCGCGGGGGCAAACAGATGCAGTGGAGAGATTAAGCTTGGTTACGAATTTTAATCAATTAAATATCATTTATTTATGAAAAGGTTTTTCTATCTGTTAGCATCAGCGGCATTGCTGTTGAGCTCATGTACTAAGGATGAGGATCCTTACCTCAGAATCAATCCTGAAAGTCTTACCTTTGATGGTGGTGCCACTACACAAAGTGTCTTGATCGAGTCTAACACAACATGGGAAATCTCAGGCACAAAAGACTGGGTTTCAATCAACAAGACAAGCGGTCAGGGAGACGAGACCATCAACATCACAGTGATAGAGAACGATGGACTGGACAGGGAGTGCAGTCTCAACTTCACTAGCTCCGCCACCGTTGCCACGCTTAAGATAAGCCAGACCGGAAGGCCTAACCTTTCAGTGTCTGAACAAGCTCTGACATTCGACAGCGGGGCAGCTGAAAAAGAAATCACACTTAAAACCAACAAGGACTGGACAGTTCAGAACAGCTGCGACTGGATCACCGTCACCCCTTCAAGCGGTAAGGCCTCTGACTCCGAGCAGACAGTAAAAATTGAAGTGTCCGCAAACACCGATGTGGATCGTGCCGGAGAACTTGTCTTCTCCATCGGCTCGGAAGGGACGGTAAAAGTGGCTGTCAGCCAGAGCGGAAGTGTCATTGAATATGCGGGTGTGAAGTACCATATAGTAAAGATGAAAGATGGTCGCATCTGGATGGCTGAGAATCTGCGCTATGTTCCGGAGGGGAAGACTCCGTCTTCTGATCCAGCGGATGAGAATGGAATTTGGAATCCAGTTGGGGACGATGGCAAGCCTACGACAGATGCCACGGCAATTGCAGCCAAAGGCTATCTTTACGACTATCCGACAGCCCTTAAAGCCGAGGTTAATAAAGATAATTTCAAAACATTTGAAGGGGCTCAGGGTATCTGTCCTGACGGATGGCACATTCCTACTAGGGCTGAAATGGTGGCTCTTTGCGGCTATTCGAACAAAGGTGAAGGGGAAGACGGTGTTCTGATTGAAAAGAGTGCTCCTTACTACGATGAAGGTTACAATGGAGCCAAGATTGTTGCGCTTGACGCAGACGGCTTCGGATGGGCTTTCTCTGGAATGATCAACAGAACTGCTCCTACAGCCAAAGGGAAGTATACTGCAACAATGACTGGAGAATCAAACTGCTCTGTCAAAGAGTATCTCGGCAAACCAGCAATGTCCTATCTACTTGGTTCCACTGGATATATGGTCAATGCAAAAACCGGGAATATTCAATTCTTTGGAATCATGTCAACCTTCACAAAGACATACCTTGAAGGAAGGGCTACAGTTGGCTACACAAACAACCTTGGTGGCCAATCCGTTCGTTGCGTGAAGAACCAGTAGTTCGACTCTATATTCAAGTCATCAAAAGTTCCTCCTTTCGGATTCTCTCCGGAAGGAGGATTTTTCATTATGCAAACCAATCTCTTGAACTATAATATTGTCTAACTGCTTCTGAATATGCCCG
The DNA here is from genome assembly GCA_934678915.1 of uncultured Bacteroidales bacterium. Taxonomy (GTDB): domain Bacteria; phylum Bacteroidota; class Bacteroidia; order Bacteroidales; family UBA932; genus Cryptobacteroides. The sequence continues at coordinate 12,267 of CAKUSF010000010.1, read as the reverse complement.
TGTGACCCAGGCGGTGCACTGATTGGGTCAACGGAACGGGCTGCCCCTCTAATCGTTCCAAACCATGGCCGCCCACCATGCCCTCCACACATCTGTAGCGCATGGCAACGGGCCGACCCCATTATCGAAAGTAGGGTCAGCCGTACCAACCCTATCCCCAGCCCCTTCAAGCCCTATCCTGCGGCTGTGGTTTGTAAAACGCCATAACGCCCATGTGGTTTGCCTATGACTTTCTCTATCATAAATTCCCTCGGTGAAGGAGGCTTGCGTTTACCCTCACACCTTATATGGGAAATAACCTAAAAATCGGTTCGAAGGAAACCCCTTCGAACCGATTGAATAGATATCGGAGATTGGTCGGCCTGCGAATCCTTGGCTTATGAAATAGCCACTTCTAGCTTTGCCGGCTGACGTTTCTGCTACAATACTTTAGTTCCGTCAATGGTAACTGACAGGTGCTCAGCATCCATGCTGTTCTTGTTTGCCCAAAGTGTACTATTGGTGTTAGTACCTTCAGGATTGATGGCAAAACCGTTTACGGTGCATTTAGTAGCTACTAGAGAATAGGTAGAGCCATAAGAATCACCGATCTCAATTGCAGCTTTTTGGACAACATCTTTCTCGCTGTCATTGAAAATGCAGTCGGTTACGATAAGATTGGTCGGTTTCTTATTTGAAGATCCACCGTACAACAGAATGGCCTTACCGTTGGTGTTGAATGTGCAGCCTTCAAACCAGACATCCGTTCCGCCCCATGTCCAGATGGAATACTGGTTAGCCATGTCATTCTCGAATGTGCAGTCAATGAAGGTTGCCTTCCCGTAAAGAGTTAGCTTGCCTTTAATGGTGCAGTTCTCGTAGGTAAGCTCGTCACATACGATGCCATCAAAGTCGCCTTCACCTGCTTGAATCTTCATATTCTTGAAAGTGAAAGAAGAACCACGCTGATAGTTGAGCATTCCATTCTCTGCACTTACCGCTTTTGTAATGACATCTATGGTCTGTGTCCCATCGCCAACGAAAGTGATGTTTCGGCTCTTGTCTCCCTCATGAGCAATACCACTGTCCAAAGTAAAGTTTGAATTTGATGGAAGAGCTACAGTCGTCGTTTGCCCTTTAACTGCACCTGTAATCACATTAGTCAGTCCTTCTGTGAGATCAACCTTAGTTACGGCATAGACTGGAGTGCCGTTCGGGTCAGTGGTGGTGTTGGTTGACTTGTAGCCAGCTGCTACGAAGTTGCCGCCAAGATTGTCATCACCGATTGCAGGGTCATAGTTGACGAATGTTCCACCATAGACGGTGATAGTGCCAGGTTTGCTATTATTTAAATTTAAACAATAATGATTTCCGTTAGGACGTGTGGATTCTATCTCGAATTTGCCGTCATAGATTTCTACCTGACCATTATTAAGTGCATATACGAGATCATACCAATTTTGAGTGCCTGAATTCCCTATTTTGAAGTTGCCGTTCTTGATAATTAGCTTGGATTCATCACCACTTGCCATGAGAAGTACACGTTGATCATGTTCATCGGCTCCTCCTTCGATGTTTCCGGTTCCGTCTATAGTAAGAGTTCCTTTATTCACACGGAAAAGAACACAATGAGCGTCATCTTTACCACCGTTGAATTTTATAGTCTTGCCATTGAGATCAAGATACACATTTACACCGTTCTCTATTTTAAGAGGTGTGCTTATTGTTACATCCTCAGTGAGTTTTACTGCTCCACCGTTGGCAAAAGCGAGCGCCAACTGGTTGTAGATGTAGTCTGGAGAGTTAGAATAGTCAGGATCGGTGTCTTCAACCTCATTGAAGGCAGGGGCGATGACAACGTTGAAGTTGGTCTGGTCGGTGAGGAGGCTGCCGAGGATGTTGGTGCGGTAGTTGCTTCTGACCGGAGCGTTAGGGGCGGAGATTTTAACGGTCTTATTGCTCTGAGCATCCAATGCAAAGGTTGCGGAAACATCACTAACTTGTTTCTCTCCAATCTTGCCTACTGGGATGAAGTAGTTCATAGCCAGCCATTTGTAGGAGTTCTCTTTGTCGCCAATCTTTACCTTGAGGTCTTCTTTAGGAAGTTCTTTGGCTGTGTAGCTGACCGTGGCCTCTGTAGCCCCTTCCTCTGTAAAAGGACAGAACACTGTGGCCGCTCCTGTGGCGGTGAATGAGCTTAAGGTCGGCTTGAAACCAGCGCCCTCTGCCGCAGCATAGTCACTGGCTCCGAAGTTAACCTGTGCGAAAGGACGGTGAAGTGTCACAGTCTCATTCATCGCACCTGTCACCAGAAGGCCTTTCCTTGTTGCAAAGAACGCATCGCGTCCCTCATCGTTTGCCTCACCGTCATAGCTAATCTTGATGTTCTTCAGATCATCAATAGTGTAGTAGCCATTTTTCTTATTCTGAGCCCAGAACACAAAATCATAGGTCTTGCCCTTGACAAGCTTGAACTCAACGGTGGTGCTGATGTCTATTTGCTTATCCACGCGAATGAGTTCAGCATCACTACCAGCCTCATAGACAGCTACAACCAGTTGATTCGCTGTGGTTCCGTCACCAATTGCCCTAGTCTTGATTCCCTCAGGAAGCAAGGCATTGAATGTGACATTGATTTCTTCTCCGTCAGGTGTCTCTGAGCCCACCTGCTCTTTTGCGCAAGACAGTGCCGCAGTGGCCATAGCCAAGATCGCAAATGATTTGAATAATAAATTTTTACGCATAATAATACTATATTGTTTGGATTATTGTATCCACACATTGAATTCTCCTTCAAATTCAGGATCTATGGTGGCACCACTACCAGCGTTCTGCATCAAGAAGTCTCCCTTGATGGTGGTAAGCATGCTTCTTTTGATCGGAACCTCAATCTGCCTGGACATTGACAACTGGGTGCCCTCCTCATCGAACAAACCTACTGTCACCATAACACTGGACTCCTTGCCGTTCACGAACACATAGTCGAACCCAAGCCGGGCATCATGCTCGTTGATAGCATGGATCTTCGACTCGAAAGAGACTCCCGTCTTGGAGTCGCAAGGTTTGTTGTCCATGACGTTGAACATGTAAGGCATGTAGCCTGAATAGTAGAACACCACCCTGTACTTGTCAAGGTCAATGTCCTCCGGCCCGATCTCTTCCTTCTGGCCATTAGGGTCCCCTTTATCAGCCTTTGTTCTCATGTCGTTGATGGCCTTGGTGATAAAGGCCTGAAGGTCAGTCGTCACGAACTCGAATTTCGCCAGAGGACGCTCCATCTCCACAGTGCAGGATGATAGCGGGTCCTTACGTCCAAGCCTTCTTACCGTCATCTGGGCACTTCCTACAAAAGCGTCCCGGTAGTCGTTGTTGCCAGAGTGCTCTCCCTGAAGAGTTATCTGTCTGAAATTGTCAGTGTTGTAGTACAAGTCGGAGTCTGAGCCTTTTCTCACGAAGTCGGTCCATGCACGGAAAAGGTACGTGCCTTCGTCAATCTTGAGATGAAACTCCGCGTTGAGATCCTCCGTGTCGCTCTTTGTGAAGGTGTACCTGCCACTAGGTGTGTCAGAGAAAGTCCCGTCTGGGAGCTCCCTATAGGCTTCAATGAGATAGCGTACATCGTAAGAGCCACCGTCAGACGAAGCTCTCGTGTCTCCGACATTGATCACAATGAACTGTGGCAGCCCCGTGTTGAAATCCAACCTTAGAATGATGTCAGTCGGTACATCTTCCGGCCATTCGTGGATGTCGCATGACGACACTGCGAAGGCGAAGAGAAGAGTTGTGAATATTACGGTGACGGCATGCCAGAGTCCACGGCATAAGGCACCAAGACTCGCAATGATGCGTGGGAATATTTCGGAGTGCGCTGTCATTTGCGGGCCCTCCTCATACTAATACTATAGGTGACGGACAACGACACATTGTCCAAGCCTATGTAAGTCTTGGACTCCTCTCCTGCGAACGCACCGTTCGGTTCATTATAGAATAGGTCGTGGTGTAAGCGGTACGCTCCTCCGCCTACTGCAAATTCCAATTTCCACCGGCCGTCCCTACTCAGAGGCTGACGGTAACCGAGGCTAAGCCCGCCTCCGATTGCTGGGGTGTTGCCGTCTCGATCCTGATAGCGGAAGTTGCCACCAAGGGCAAAGTTGTACCACGCGAGACCGAAATGGGCGCCTGTGAAAAATCTTCTGGATTTAGGAATATACCACCTCAATTCCGGCAGGACAGCGAGTGTCCTGAATTTCAGACCGGTGTTGAAGTAGTCTAGAGCGGAGTAATATACCGGAATATTCAGGGACAGAGCCTTGGTCAAGTCAACCTCGACAGCGGCATTGCCTATCAGCAGACCAAGAGCCGGAATGTTTGTCTTGAGGGTCAGCTGACGATGCCAAGATTGTAAATCACTGTGATCTAAAGAGTTATACCCCCCCCGTGGTCAAACATTCCTCACTCTGTCGCTGTGCTAGAGCGGCAAAGCAGAATGTTGCAATCATAACAACCAAAGAGAACAAACGTTTCATTGAGGTTTTACTCCCGTTTTGGTTCCTTGTTAGTTTTATTATTTCCTGTGAAAGCACGGAACCTAAAGTGCTTTCTTAATTATGTGCGTTTCTGGTATAGGCAAAAATGCAGTTGCAAAATAAATCATTATTTTGAAATATTGCAAAAAATATTTTATCGTTTTGAGTAGCAGTGATAGCTGTTGTCGCTCTGCAGGGTCACAAATTGATTGCGCATTGGGCTGAGTGCAGAAAAGTTTGCTATCTTTGCCGGAACAACATCTCAACAAGACATCATGATGACCTCGGTTAAGGAAAAAAGATTCAATCTGGCGTTCAACATATTCCTTGTGACTGGAATGCTGCTGGCTGTCACCGTCACCACCATATTCAAAATTCAGCAGCCGGGAGTGAGGACTTTCATGCTCCTTCTGGCGGCATTCGGTTCCGTGATGGGGGTTGTGAACACTGTGATGTCAGCCAACGGGAACATCCTGACTTTCGTTTTCGGCTTCATTGATGTGCTGATAGGCACAATCGTCTATTTCGACAATGGCATCATGGGTAATTTTGCCCTGCACGCTTTCTATTTTCTGCCGATGCAGTTCATCGGATTCTGGCAATGGAGCAAAAGAGGGGCTAGAGTTCACTCTGGTGAAGACGGTTCGCATCTGAAGGCTAGGCGACTTTCTGGAAGGCAGTGGGCTTGGCTTGCGGCTGGAATAGTCGCAGGCATAGTGGCTCTTTACCTTATATTATTATATGTAGATGGGGCGAAGCTATCAGCGGGCAAGATTGAAAGCATAGACAGACCTAAGATCCTCCTTGATGCTGTGGTGATGATTCTGAACATCGCAGGTCAGGTGCTGATGAGCCTCGCTTTCATGGAGCAGTGGTTCATCTGGATCTTGGTCAACATCTCCTCAATTTCGCTCTGGAGCGTTGCTGTCATGAACGGGGCAGGCTCCGGGAATGCCGCTGTCATGCTCATCAAGTACATTTTCTATCTGCTAAATTCGCTGAATGGTTTAAGGATCTGGTTAAGTCTAAGTCGTAATCCCTCGAAGTGACCTTGCAGGCAAATTTGCATAATTGACTATTTTTTGCTTACTTTGTGCCGCTATATGTTTCCCTTTTGTGTCGGGAACAGCGTAGCCCCCTTATTTGTAAGAATATACTAATTTTAATTATTCAATTATGACTGAAGAAGAAATTGTAAAGCAGGTCAAAGCGATTATCGTTGACAAGCTGGGCGTCGAGGAGTCAGAAGTGACTGAGAGCGCCAACTTCACAAATGATCTCGGAGCTGATTCACTTGACACAGTTGAGCTTCTCATGGAGTTTGAGAGAGTGTTTGGAATCAAGATTCCTGATGAGGAGACAAGCACAATCGCAACCGTTAAGGATGCAATCGACAAAGTTAAAGAGAAGCTCGCCAGCAAGGAAGAAGCATAATTCCCTTTGACTAACAAACTTAAGCCTCGGACCGAAATCCGAGGCTTTATTGTTGTTGTCTGTTATTTTTCAGGATATCCTTTCGGAACAGCGAACGTCACTTTCAGTTTTGGCTTCTTGCCTTCCGCTTTAGGCCCGCGAAGCACTGCATTATAGTAACGGTCCTTGTCCAATTCTGTGTCAGAAGTGGTTGTCGTGGCTGATGAGGAGGCGTACTGGGCCATGGTCGCGTAGTTGTAGTAATTGTTATAATAGCTACCGTAGCTGCCATAACCATAGCCGTAGCTGCCATAGCCGTAACCACCGTAGAGTTGGTTGTAGTAAGAGGCATAAGCTATCTGCTGATAGTACTTGGCCATCTCCTCTGCCTCCGCGTTATACGTGGTCGTCGTCTCGTACCACATCACTAAGAACCAGATGTCGTAATCGGACAGCTTGCTGTCGTCAGCGTCTTTTCTGATGATTTGCTGCACATGATGCGTGATGTCCGGAGCGTAATTGCACAGAGAACGGTTGATGTCTCCCTGATTCTCGTCCGAAGCGCTGGCATCGGTCAACCCTGCAAATGTCACAGTCGTGTCCGTGCTGATTTTGATGGTCGGGCTCAGAACCTTAGGGTAGCGGAACATTGTCGTGTAATCGTCCGGGAAATCAAAAGGCAATTCAATTGTGGCCTTTGAGATGAGCGCGGTAGCAGGATTTCCACCTTTGCGAACAATCTCTTCGTTCACAAGGCGTTGGATTTCGGAAGCCGGCACGACAGGTTTTACTCCGCTTCCTCCTTCAACGAAGATCTGCTCTTCAGCCTTCCCGATGAGATGATCCGATTCGTGCCTGTCAACGTTAAACACGTACTGAGAAGGCAGGCTGCTCTCATTGATCAGAGAGTCAAGGTCCTGCATCTCCACAGGGCTGAAATAGAACATCAAACTAGAATCCCTTCTTTCTCCGTTGAATTCTCCGTTAAAGTAAAGTATTGCGTAGTTGTCCGTCCTGTTGATGTAATATGATCCCGATGAGCTCTGAACTCTCTCCAAGATGTCGAACTTGTACATGTCGAAGCGACCACCTATTCCAGCTGGATCATCGGTGCAGAGGTATATTCCCGGAAACTTCTTTGTGTAGGTCGCCAGGTCCTTAAGGTCATCTTGGGTGATGTTAAGGTACTGTTTGCCGAAGTCTTCTGTGAACTCGAATGTCAGCGAGTCTTGACCATTGACCACCGGCACGCCTTTAGTGATTCTCTTGGAATCGTACTTGACCTCGGCTCTGGAGAAGTAATCCTTGGAGCCGAGCGATTCGGTAAGCGCATAGACATTGACATTCTGGAGAATGTTCTGCTGGCTCTCGTCCGCCACAGATGTGGAGTCAGGCCCGGCCTTGAATTTGAATCTCTTGAACACCGGATCCTTGCCGAAATCCACTGAGTCCAGAACTGGCACAAGCGTCACAACGCTTCCCCGACTGAACAATCCGAAACGCTCGTCTCTGATCGAACCGATAGTGATTCTTCTTGATGAATATGCAGTAAGACTGTCAATTGATTTCATCCAAATTTCATCCAAGTCGAACTCGGCTGTGTGGAAGTCATATTTCTGGTCGGTGGGGATAAAGTCTCCACCGAGTTTTTGATCCACTCCGATGCATGACACCAAAGCGACTGTCAGAGCAATGATTGCTGGAAGTTTTCTCATTTACTGTAATTGTTGATAAAATCCATCGTATTCCTCAATGTAACGCCCGTTGGCCATTGTCTCCTCGTTGAAAGGAAGATTCGGGATGTTCTTCTGTTGACAGAACTGGATCAACTCTGGATCAACGTTGTTGTCTCCGAAGATTATCCCATCGGAATACAAAGCGGCGGTTTTCGCAAGATTTATGCCAGTAGGATTCTCAAGCAAAGAGACATCCGCTGGCTTGATTCCACCGAACAGAATGTTGTCTTTGAACGAAGGGGAGAACGTCTCCTTGTCAATCTCTCCGTAGAGGGAGGTCACGATCTTGCTTCCGCTGAAGATCGGGTCTCCATTGTAGGCTTTCTTGAGGTAGAGCGGAATCAGATTCGAGATCCAGCCTTGGCAGTGGATCACATCAGGAGCCCAACGAAGTTTCTTTACGGTCTCAAGGACACCTCTGGCAAAGAATATGGCTCTTTGCCCGTTGTCTTCAAAGAATTTTCCATCTGCATCGAATGAAATCTGTTTACGACGGAAATAGTCTTCATTGTCAATAAAATAGACCTGAATCCTGGCTGCTGAGATGGAGGCCACCTTGATCACAAGCGGCCTGTCAACATCACCAATGATGATGTTCATTCCAGAGAGTCGGATAACCTCGTGGAGTTGGTTCTTACGTTCGTTTATGCACCCATAGCGGGGCATGAATGCTCTAATTTCCTTTTTGCGTTCCTGGATGCCTTGCGGTAGGCAACGTCCAACTTTTGAGATAGGTGTCTCCGGAAGGAATGGCATCATCTCGGAATTGACGAATAATACTCTGTTTACGGGCTTTCCCATATTAAAAATCTTGTCTTACAAAGGTAATAATTTTTTTTCATATTTCGATATTTCACTATCTTTGAGTCCAATTTGGAGCATTGTGCGAAAATGACGGCAGGTGAAAATAAATTGATACGTAGAAGACTCATCGGAGCCTGGCTTTCCACTGTTGTAAGCATTAGCCTTGTGCTGCTTCTTGTCGGAGTGGCCGGCCTTCTGGTGGTCAATGCGAGGAGCGTCTCTGACTATTTTAAGGAGAACATGCAGGTCTCAGTGCTGATGAAGCAGGAAGTCAGTGACGAAGAGGCTATTGAATATGTTTCCGAACTCGACGCGATGCCTTTCATTAAAAGCAGTAAGTTCATTTCTCGCGAGCAGGGAACTAAGGAGATGGCAGAACTTCTGGGCGAGGACTTTCTCAATGTCTTTGAGGCGGCTCCAATCCCGGTTTCCGTGGATGTCACACTTAGAGCCGACTATGTGTCATCTGACAGCCTTGAGGTCGTTAAACATGCCATCATGGAATCCCCTTTAGTTGACGAAGTGGTCTACCAGCAGTCTCTGGTGGACAAGCTCAACACTAATTTAGGAAAGATCTCTGCTGTGCTGGGAGTCTTTATATTCCTGCTGCTTTTCATTTCTTTCGTACTTATCAACAACACTGTCCGGCTGAATGTGTTTTCGCGAAGATTTACGATTCACACCATGCGGCTAGTCGGTGCGACCAAATCTTTCATCAGAGCCCCGTTCCTGGTTCAGGCTGTGTTCCAAGGCTTGTTCTCCGCTCTTCTCGCTACCGTAATGCTTGTCGGGATTCTCTTTTTTGTGAGAAGCGAGTTTGCACAGCTCTTTGAAGTCTTTCGTTTAGACCTGCTGTTGGCTGTGATTGGGGTGGTGATTCTGTCAGGAATCGTAATCTGCACGCTTAGTACAGCCCTTGTCGTAGGACATCTGGTTTCGCTGTCAAAGGATGAATTATACTGCTAACAATTTAATAATTAAAGAATATGTCTGATAACACCAAAATGTCGATCACTGGAAAAGGCTTGCGGTTGCTCTTGATGGGCCTGCTCGTGATGGTCGCTGGTTTTGTGCTCATGATGGGTGGCGGCACCACAAATCATGAGGAGTTCAATTGGGCGATGTTTGATTTCCGCAGGCTTGTGGCTGCGCCTCTGGTTATTATCTGTGGGATTGTCATCGAAGTGGTCGCGATAATGTGCCGTCCTAAAAAAGACGCAAATAAAGAATAAGCTATGGATTGGTTACAAGCGCTTCTTTTGGGAATAGTACAAGGACTGACCGAATTTCTTCCGGTAAGTTCGAGCGGCCATCTCATGATTGTGAGAGATCTGCTGGGCGTTGACGGAGACGGCTTTCTGGATTTCACTGTGACTGTGCATTTAGCCACGGTCTTGAGCACGATCATTGTGTTCTGGAAACCTATCTGTCGCCTTATTGCAGGTCTGTTCAAGTTTAAATACAACGAAGAGACGGACTATGTTTTCAAGATCATAGTGTCAATGATTCCGGTAGCTATCGTCGGACTCCTATTCAAGGAGCAGGTCGAGTCTTTGTTCTCCGACAATTTGTTCACGGTGGCTGTGTGTCTGATCATCACAGCAATTCTTCTCTACTTGTCTGACATCTCCGGACGTGTCGCTGCCCGCAAAAAGGAAGAGGCTCCTGCTTCTTCAACTCGCAATGGAATATCCTACTGGCAGGCACTTGTGGTGGGATTCGGTCAGGCACTGGCCGTAGCTCCGGGCCTTTCCCGTTCCGGCACCACAATCGCTACAGGACTTTTGTGCGGAGTCAAGCGCGATGTCATGGCACAGTTCTCATTCCTTATGGTGCTCGTCCCTATCATCGGAGAGCAGTTTCTTGATCTTGTCAAGAGCATCAGTGGTGATGCGGTACTTGGAGGAGGACTCAGTCCGGCCTGCCTTGTGGTAGGCTTTCTGGCCGCTTTCGTTTCAGGCCTTTTTGCCTGCAAGGTCATGATTGCCATTGTTAAGAAGGCGAAGCTTACCTGGTTCGCCATCTACTGCCTTCTCGTCTCATTGCTGCTTCTAATCTTTGCGTAGGCATATTCATTCTCAATGGCAGACAGAACCCTTACGTACTTTGTCTCTGACGTCCATCTAGGACTTGACGTGAATGATCCTGTTGACAGAGAGGCTCGCTTTGTCAATTTCTTAAAGTCAATTCCGAAAGAGAGGACGAAGACCCTGTACCTCCTTGGTGACATTTGGGATTTCTGGTACGAGTACCATGATGTCGTTCCTAAAGGGTATGTCAGGGTGTTTTCTGCATTGCTTGACTTGATTGATGCGGATGTTGAGGTGTGCTTCTTCCAAGGCAATCATGACATCTGGTGCTTCCACTACTTCGAAGAATTGGGCATCCATATTCTTCAACAGCCTTATCTTGTCGAAATTGGTGGCAAGACCTTTTGCTTAGGTCATGGGGACGGATTGGGACCGGGACACAATTGGTACAAGCTTATGCGTTGGGGCTTCCGGAACAAATTCTTCCAAAGCCTTTTCAGCCTGTTACACCCCTATATTGCCTTCCGCTTCGGCAAAGGCTGGTCAAAAAAGAGTAGGGTGGCGAAGAGCAATGAATATGTCTTCAAAGGTGCCGATGAGCCGTTGTACAAGTTCGCGGTGGAGTTCTCGTCCAAGCATCATGTGGACTATTTCATTTTCGGACATTTTCACGTGAGCGAAGATCTTGAACTTCCAACGGGAGCCAGACTTCTCATTCTAAAGGACTGGATGGCACCTCATTCGTCGAACTTTATCTCTTTCGACACGATGTTGGGGTGCTTGGGCATCTCCCAGAATATTGAATAGTACAGGGCATCGAACTCGCCTCTCTCCCATTTTTCGACAAGATATTCAGTCATCTTGTCTTCTCCTTTCGGATCATAATGGCTCTTGAGATTTTGTCCGAAGACCTTGGCTATTCCCTGCCAGAAACCAGCGGATATTCCGCTTTTATAACTTTTTATTACATTGTAGGGAGATTTGCCTATCTCCCTGTCAACCAATTTGATTAGCAGTTTGCCTTGAGAGATTGTCATGCCCCTGAGCGGCTGTTCGTAGGCATCCAGAAGTTCCTCTTGAAGGCGATTGATGTACTTCTCTTTCTTTCGCCTGCGCAGGCTGTTTTCGGAGATGTGCTTATCGACTTGACGCTCCATGTCGCTGGCCAGAAGAGCATAGGGATAGACCTTGTTGAAATTATAGACCAATCTATAGTACTTTTTCAAGTCCCTTTTGCTGCCTCTGAACCCCTTTGGGAAGATCCATGCCGGGTCGATGCTGTCGTAGTAGGACGTGTCTCCATGCTCTACACGGTAGCCCATGTAGCCAGATCTCCGGCCACCATCGCGTTGAGGAGGAACATCCGGAGTCTGCCCAACGGTGATGGTCGTCATCGCTAGGATTCCTGCGAGAAGGCAGGTCGCGTATTTCGTCAAACGTGTCATTTGTCTTGGCAATGCAAAGGTAAGACTTTTCTGAAAAAACTATGCCATCTTCATATTCACGGATAAATAGGAACCGCGCGTGTCGAAATTGCTTGCAAAATATTTTTTGGCTCTTGTCTAAATGGCTGAAAATGACGAATTTCTTTTGATGGTTTTGTGGTTGAAAAAGTTGAAATATTTTTCGAAATATGTTTGAAATCCATAAATTTTTACTAAATTTGCAGTCCCAAATTCTAGGGTATAGTGGCTTAAAATGCTGATATTCAATAGATTTTGGAGAATTTGGAAATTATTAAAGTAGTACAGCAATGTTACAACCAAAGAAAACTAAGTT
>CAKUSF010000009.1 GCA_934678915.1 uncultured Bacteroidales bacterium | reverse complement strand
ATAGGAGGTGGAATATTCCTGTTTATATATTCAAGAGCATTGCCGCTGAGGAAGTTGGGAATGGCGGTCAGCTCTCTAAAGATGAAGGAGAGAGGTGAGGGACAGGTCAGTTCCTTTCAGGCGCTGATGAACACCATCAGCAGCACTGTCGGGATGGGCAACATCGCGGGTGTGGCGATAGCACTATGTGTCGGTGGCCCAGGTGCTATCTTCTGGATGTGGGTCAGCGCTCTGCTTGGAATGGCGACAAAGTTCTTTGAGGGCACACTCGCCATAATGTATAAAGGGAAAGATGACAAGGGAGTGGCCCAAGGAGGGCCGATGTTCGTCCTGACCGAAGGACTAGGCAAGAAGATGAGGCCGCTGGCCGTGATGTTCGCATTCTGCGCTCTGTTCGGTGGACTTCCGGTGATGCAGGCCAACCAACTCTCCGAGTCATTATATTCAGTGATCCTTGAACCGCTGGGAATACCAGAGTCAAGATGGGTGTTTCTGGTGATTGGCCTTGTGATCGGTGGCATAGTGAGTCTCGTCATTTTTGGCGGCATAAAGCGCATCTCGCAGGTTTCCACGAAGTTAGTGCCTATTATGGTTGGATTCTATTTTCTGATGGTACTGGGCATCATGATAGTCTATCATGACCGTCTGCCCGCTGTGTTCGAATCCATCATCAAAGGAGCCTTCTGCTGGAAAGCAGGTTTCGGAGCCTTCGCTGCCGTTGCCCTGACTGGAGCGAGAAGAGCGATGTACGTCAACGAGGCCGGTGTCGGTACCGCTGGTATGATGCACGGAGCCTCGATGAACGCTGAACCTGTAAGGGAGGGTCTCGTGGCCATGCTTGGGCCGGCTATTGACTCCGGCTTGGTCTGCACCCTGTCCGCCATTCCGATGATCATGGCCGGCCTCTACAGCACTGACAGCATTAAAGGACTTACCATCGCGCTGAACACGTATGACACCTTGATTCCGTTTGCAGGACGCTATCTTCTAGAATTCGTGGTAATCATCTTCGCTTTCTCGACGATGTTCTCATATTCCTACTACGGAACCATGTGCACTTCTTACCTTTGGGGAACGAGGCATGCCCAGAAATACCGCTACTTCTATGTCGTGACAATCGTCCTCGCAAGTGTCATCACTCTGGATGTCGCTGTCAGCATAATGGACCTCGCCTTTGCCCTTATGGCATTTCCGAACATGATCGCTGTCTTCGCCCTCTCCCCGAAGGTCATGAAAGAGGCTAGACGGTTCTTTACAATAAACCGTTAAAAACCGGCACTTATGAGAATTGATGTATGAATTTCCAAACATCGACTACTGACGAGCCAATGTCTATGACGCCTACAAAGAATAGACAACTACAATGAAATCATGATAACAATAAACAACACGGACTTCAGTTCATCGATAGATCTTGCGGGAATATTGGTCCTCCTGACAAAGGCCGAAATGCTAGACATCTGCAAGCGGCTCGACCTCTATGTCAGCCCCAATCTGAAGAAAGAGGAAACCGCCAGAAGACTCGCCCTTGAGCTGCTAGACTCCCCTATCGAAATCCTTTCATCACTCTGCAAGCAGGAATTACAAATCGTTGACGAGTTTGTCAAGGGCGGTCCAAACACCTACGTCATCCGCAAATCACGCAAGACACTCTATAAGCTCCAGAAATATTGCCTTGTCCTGACCTACGAGGACTCCAGAGCCCAACAATGGCACATGATCATGCCTGACAGCGTGCGGGAATCTCTCTCCCAAAGCCTCCCGTTCTATCTGGACCTGGCCGAACGCGGAGTGAAGCCCCCAACCGCAAAGCAGCTCCGCATGATAGCCGCTTTGAATCGTTTGATGAATCACAAAGAATAGTTGAATAGCCGCAGGGAAGCATCCCTCAACAGAAGGACACCTCCCCTTGGCAGCACGGATGCGATAAGACATCAGCCGAAGCTGGTCATGGCTACACCCTAAAGTTCCCTATTCTTTCGGACGTACCCTTTAACAAGTTCTTTCTTTCCATTGCGGAACCTCACATAAGGTGCCACTTTGGTTGGCTTGTCCTTATCGCGGTCTAAGCGAATCTCAAGCCTCACTACAATTACCTTGTTCATGTATTGAAGAATATTATTGGTGAAGATAATGGAGGGTCAGAAGAAGAGCTAGACATCCCGCTGTAAAAAGCAAGAAGAGCAGCCAATAGGGATGGCTACTCTTCATAAAGTCCAAGGTAATCACTTCCCCACAATCTTCCATTCTTCAATACAAGTGCAAATTTAAGGTTTTCCTTTGGAAATCAAAGTATTTTGCAATGAAGTTTTCTCGTTAGCACACTTGAGGCCAAACAAGTAGTCGAGAATAGCATTGGTAAACTACTTATTTACCGTAAGAAATACTAAAACGGACAATTATTGGCCTAACAATGGGTCGAGCGGACGCTATATCGCTGACTTTTAGGCGAGTCCCCCCCAAAAAAATAACCACTAACTATATTATGGACCAGAGTGAGCTTTATAAACGAATATTAGAGATACTACCAGTCAAGATAGGAGATAACGAGAATTATAGGGATGCTGTAAAAAGATGTCTGAAGACGTTCAAGAAATTACTTGGCAAACTTGATGTAACTTCACAACCTGTCGGTTGGAACAATACTACAGCACGGATAAATCAGTTGTGTGATGGCATCAACAGGGCAATAGAACGCGAGTATCAAGGAATGAGACACTCCGCATACGCTTCCATTAAAAACCAACTAGATGGTTATCAGAGCCAACGTAGTAAAATACAAGGACTGGCCTACGACAAGAACGTGTTAACAGTACCAGCAGGCACGGTATGCTACCGTATGAGAAAAGTTGATTTGGAAGAACAACATAATTTGAAACGAAGAGACATGTTCCATATTCCACTTGATAAGAAAGGGCTTGTTCAGACTCAACGCTACAGTGTACCAGGCTATCCTTGTCTGTATTTGTCACAAAACATTTATGGATGCTGGGAAGAAATGGGCAGACCGACATTTGGAACCGTAATGGTGTCCAAGTTCATATCCCGCCAAAATTTCAAGGTATTGGATTTAAGACTACCAACTGAAACATCCTGGATTGACAACCTCAAAATGTGCGCTGAGTTCTTTCCACTTGTAATAACATCTATGGTACAGGTGAAGAACAACAAGGATTACTATAAACCAGAATACCTAATCCCTCAACTTCTGACGGAATGGATCATCACCAATAATAGAGAAAACACGCCAGATAAGGAGATAATAGGGATTCTCTTCACATCTTCTAAGAAGAATGAAGACTTTTACTTCCCAAACGACAGCTATGACAACTACGCCATACCCGTATTAAAGCCGTTAAGCAGTAAGATGTATTGCAAAAGATTGTCTCAGCTATTTCATTTATCTGCGCCAACTTACTATGATCTTGAAGTGCTGAAACAAGGAGAAACCATTGATTTAGGCAACATAGTGTCAAGTGATGAACAAAAGAGAGCAGAAAATTACAGAACCTCACCTTTTGGTACTTTGGAAAAGTATCTTGGGAAAGCTGTCATCGATGAAATATAAAAGAAAACAAAATAATTGTGATCTAGTTCAGAAACCTTGATGTGTTTGCCAACTTACCACTTGATTATTATAATCCTCAATGAATCAAGTTAAAGTCGGAGCGGTTCTAAATTACATATCCATAATTCTGAATATGGTAGTAGGACTTATCTACACGCCATATATGCTTCGAATGTTGGGACAATCAGAATATGGATTATACTCACTAGCTGCTTCAGTAATAGCATACCTAACAGTACTTGACTTAGGATTTGGTAACGCCATTATACGTTACACAGCTAAATTCATTTCTGAAGGTAAGAAGAAAGAACAGGAAGAAATGTTCGGGATGTTCTTTCTATTATATTTAGGAATAGGCCTAGTGGCGATTATAACAGGCGGGAGCCTTGCCATAAATGTGGAGACTATTTTCTCTGAAGCAATGTCACCAACGGAAGTTGAACGCACTAGACTAATGTTATGGATTATGACATTCAATCTAGCATTCACATTCCCGATGAGCATATGGGGTAGCATCATGACAGCATATGAAAGATTTGTTTTCCAGCGTATTGTCAGTATAATTCGGTCAGTGCTGAATCCCATTGTTATGGTTCTTCTTCTTGCAATCGGATATAAAGCGATTGCCATGGTAGTTGTAACAACTGTTTTTAATGTGATTACATTATTAGTCAATTGGTGGTATTGCAAATACAAACTTGAAATCAAGGTAAACTTCACACTTCCAAAATGGATCTTCTTAAAAGAGGTTGCAATTTATAGTTTCTGGATATTCCTAAATGCCATCATGGATAGGATATATTGGAGCACTGGACAATTTGTACTCGGAATATACAAGGGAGCCATAGCCATCGCAATATATGCTGTCGCTATACAATTGCAGAACATGTTCATGCTTTTTTCAACCGCTATTTCAAGTGTTATGCTCCCCAAAGTTACCAATATGGTAACACAAGGAAATGATGAAAAGTCCATTTCAGATTTGTTTATCAAGGTAGGACGCATTCAATTTATAATAATTGCATTTATTCTCTCTGCTTTTGTAGTTTTTGGCAAAACTTTCATTGAATTGTGGGCGGGGAGTAACTACTCCAATGCTTACTACATATGCCTTATCTTTTTCTTCCCTTTCACTATAGATTTGATACAAAACATTGGAATAACAATCCTTCAGGCACGTAATCAAATGAAATTTAGATCCATACTACTTACCTTGACAGCTCTATGCAGTTTACTTCTGTCAATTATTCTTGTAAAACCATTAGGATATTTTGGATGCGCAATAGCAACCGGATTAGGATTATTATGTGGTCAAGGTCTGATTCTTAACATTTACTATTACTACAAACAGCATATTGACATCATACAGTTTTGGAAAGAAATTATGAAAATGAGTATAGTACCAATTTGTACAACCATTATTGGGATTATGGTTTTGAACAAAACTTTTGACGGACAAATGACATTTATAAAATTAACCGTTACTGCCATAGTCTATACTACAGCATACATTATCTCTTTTTGGAAATTTGGGATGAACAATTATGAGCGTGATTTAATTACCAAGTCGTTCTCAAATTTTGTTGCTATCCATAAAAAAAATAAACTATGAGCAGTAAATCTGTTAGCATAAGTATAATCATACCAATATATAACTCTGAAAAAACAATATCCAAATGTATTGAGAGCGTTATCTCTCAAACATATACAAACATAGAGATTCTTCTCATTGATGATGGCAGCACTGATAAAAGTGGAGATATCTGCGATAAATTCGCTTTGAAAGACAACAGAGTCAAAGTGATACATAAAAGCAATGGAGGGGTTAGTAGTGCTAGAAACGCTGGTCTTGACATCTCACGAGGGGAATGGATTGCATTCGTGGATTCTGATGATTGGTGCGAAAATAACTATTTATCTGATTTCTTCAGTACGAAAGAATCACTTTTAGCAAACGAAATTGTACTTCAAGGGCGGAAGAATGAAGTGAATGGAATCGTTACACATAGCACAGTCCTTAAAAATGCTATATATACAAATATAGCAGATGGGGTGCTGGATAATCAACTATTAACATTCGGGGCACCTTATTGCAAGCTATACTCAAACAAACTCATAAAAGAACACAACATCAGATTCCCCGAAAATTACTCTTATGGAGAAGACACTACTTTCTTTCTAAGGAACTTGTCATACGTAAATAGAATCGTTACCATCGGTCAGTGTAATTATCATTACGTTGAAGCTGAGAGCGGTTCTCTCTCAAAAAAGGATCATGATTTCAAACCACTAAGCGAATTTCTCATGGACAGTTTGAATTTGATAAGTGAAATTGACTTAAAATCATGTGCTCATAGAGCATTGATTTTCGCTTATATGCCAAATTACAAGAATCTTGTCTTACGATCTATAGCAAACATGTATAGGTTAAGGTATAGTAGAGAGCAGATGAACAGTTGTTTTAAAGCTGTGAAAAACATACTGATTCCAAATTGTCCTATTCCCAAAGGCTTTGCCTTGTCATTTATTAAACATACTCCGATATGGTTGTTAATTCCGACTTTTCAACTTCTGTTAAAACTTCACAAATGAAAAAGTCTTTCTCTCTCATATTGCTGTTTATTTCCTTTCTCTTATATTATTTCGCGCCTAATTATTATTCATTTGAATATTGCCTTTGGGTGCATAATCTATTTTTAGCGTCCGCAGTATTTGTGCTCATTTCAGATATACAGAATGAAAAAGTAGGCTTCAACTTACTATTTTCAATTTCTTTTTTCTTCACTAATTTTGTCTATCCTGTATATATTTACCCTGTTGATCCATACTATTCTTTGTTCAGTTATTCATTTAATGAACATGTCATAAGCAAATGTACTGCATTAGCTCAAGTCGCATACGCAGCATATACTTGCGGTTATTTATGGAGGAATCACAAAGAAAAATCTCTTGTGCATTTAGACAGTAACTTCCAAGTAAGTTCGAAACAGATACGAGATATAACAATCTTTGTTTTAATATATTTTCTGTTATTCATTATTTCTGGTGGTCTCGACTACTTCGAAGACAGATACGTAAGAGGGGAAATGAGTTCCAACATGGCCGCTCAATATCTTATGTTATTTTTTCCAACAATCATCATCTTCTTCGGGTCCTTAGTTTTTCTTTGTCGAAGCACAAAACAAATAAAGTACATATATGGACTTTTAACGCTGATTGCCTTAATTTTACTATCGTCAGGAACTAGGACCTTCCCTTTGCTCATTTTTTCCTCTCTCTTTATTATATATTGTATGAGGAATAAGGTCACCTTTTCTTTTGTAGTGCCATGTATAATAATCGGCATATTAATGATGTCTTTTATTGGAGACATCCGCAACGAAGGAATTCTAGCCTCTAATCAGTATAACAACGTATCTTCCGAATTCGGTTTTCTTGAACACTTTTCGGATTTATTCATCAATAATCGAAACTTGTACGTCTTCTATGATTTCGTTGACGATAATTATTATACCTACGGATTGACAATGGTATCCGGATTGTTATCGCCTATACCGTTCGCTCAAACATTATTTGAAGGATTAACTGAAATTCCATACTACTTATTAGGCTCAGCTAGTCTATCAACGTTTCTCACACTTGGCGATCCGCCAGAATTCGGTTTAGGAACAAATATCGTGGGAGATGTGTATTTAGCTTTCGGATTTGTTGGCGTTCTTATCTTTTTCTTTGCCCTAGGTCGCCTCATCATATATGCAAGAAGACGAGCATTTAATGGCTCATTCATGTATCTGATTGTTTATCTATCACTCGCGGCAGATGCTATATATATGTGTCGCGCTGCCTATTTAGATGCATTGAGAATGATAGTTTGGGCTTTGATTCTCACTTATCTATTGCTTATAAACAATAAACATATCAATGAACATATTGTTAATAATTCCTGAGAATACGGGGACAATAGCCAGTATCTCACACGATTTGTACAACGGACTATGTCAACAAGCTAACACAAAAGTATATGTTGCTTGCTTAGGAGAATATTCATTGAATGGTTTTCAGTTTCAAAATGTATTCATAATAAAAGGGCATAATACCAATATATTCAGTAAATTATATCATAGAATTTACAAATTAAGGAAAATAAAGAAAGAACTTCATATTAACCTTACCATCTCAACACTATTAGGAGCAACATATTGGAACGTTCTGTCTGGAATAGGAGAAAGTAAAATTGGAGTATTTCATACAAAACTATCGCAAAGAAAAAGTGCCGGATATTCTACCTATTTTATATCTTACATTGTAACTAAAGTATTATGTATGTATCTAAGCAAGCTAATTGCTGTAAACAAAAGCGCATACGATGACTTAAAAAATCTATTCAAACGCAAGAAAGAGATTGAACTAGTTTATAATATCCACAATTTTAATAGGATTACACTTCTATCAAAGCAACCGCTACCAAACGATAGTGAAATACAACTATTTTCAAGACCAGTAATACTATTCGTTGGAGGATTGTACCATAATGTAAAAGGGACAGATCGATTAATTAAAGCTTTTGCAAAGATAAAAGCTAATAGTCCAGAATTTATATTAGTATTCATAGGAGAAGATCTTGATAACTCTTTACCATTATTAAAGAAAATCGTAGTTGAATACTCTATGCAAGATGCTATCTTTTTTGTAGGTAAAAAATCCAACCCTTATACATACATGAAAAGTGCTCAGATGCTTGTATCTCCATCAAGAGATGAAGGTCTTCCTGGAGTGTTAATAGAAGCCCTATCTCTAGGAGTAAAATGCGTTGCAACCAACTCTTCAGAAGGGGTGTGGGAAATAATGCAGTGTGATAACGAGTATAATCCCAACCTTATGGCAATCAAACGGACTCAATTTGGATTCATCACGCCAAACATCATTGATGATGAGGAGTTCACAGTCAAATGTATGGCCGAAGCCATGAAGGAATGCTTACATACTAAATTTGATATTAAAGGGAACTTCAATACGAGCAGATTTTCAGCAGAGCAGATAATACCACACTATATAAACGTAAAAGGTGTATAGAACTGAATTTAGCATCGTACAAAATCTACGATAGCATTATTTTCAATGACAAACTCAGATATCATGACCATCGTCTATTTCACAAATTTCATAAACCATCATCAGGCGAATGTGGCTGATGAGTTGTATAGATTGACAGAGGGAAATTATACTTTTGTTGAGCTTTGTCCGATTTATGATTGGTTGCTGAAGAGTGGGTACCCAGATCTGTCGTCACGTCCTTATGTTCTCCAAGCATGGAAAAGTGAGGACAACCACAAAAAGGCAATGGAACTGCTTTATAGTTCAGATGTGGCGATGTTCAGTTGTCCGGAGTCCTTGACTTACGAAGTGCTTCGGGCCAAGACTGGAAAATTGACGTTTGATGTCGGGGAACGTTGGCTTAAGAGGGGGTGGATAAATCTCGCATCTCCAAGGTTGCTTCGTTTTTTCTGGCATTATTATACGACATTCGCCCATGAGAATGTTTACAAGCTCTGTTCCGGGGCGTTTGTATGTAATGATCATTATAAACTTCACAGTTTTAGAGACAGGTGCTTCAAATGGGGATATTTCACCAAGGTAGATAAGGATTTAGATGTTGAAGCATCCAAAGTGGATGTTTCCACTTCAGGAACCTTGCACAAACTTATGTGGTGTGCAAGGTTCCTGAAGTTGAAGCATCCAGAGCTCCCTGTACGGATGGCGGCACGTCTGAAGGCCAAAGGGTATCAATTCGTACTTGACATGTATGGTTCAGGTGTCGAATTGGACAAGACGATGGCTTTGGCCGAAAGGATTGGGGTTAGTGATGTCATCAATTTTAAAGGCAATCTTCCTAATGATGAGATCTTGGCCGCCATGCAAGAACATGAGATATTCCTGTTCACAAGCGACAAGAACGAAGGCTGGGGAGCCGTCACAAATGAAGCCATGAGCAAAGGTTGCGCGTTTGTTGGCTCCAATAAAATTGGAGCGGTTCCTTTTCTGGTCAAGGACGGATTCAACGGGAGCATATTCAGATCTGGAGATTTGGATTCTCTTGTCGAAAAAGTTGAATTTCTTTTGAATAATCCTGGAAGAAGAAAGGAAATGGCGTTAAATGGCTACAGGACAATGAGAGATGTATGGTCTCCAGCAAACGCTGCCATGCAGTTCATGATGCTGGTGGAAGCCATTCAAACCAATAATGAAAAGCTGATCCCACAATCAGGGCCTTGCAGCAAGGCGTATCCAGCCTAAACTTCATTCGGTTAAAGTCATGCAGCAACCACTCCAACTCAACGTCGCGGCGAACTGGGACGATTCATGCCCACGGGAAACTTGACTGATTCGATTATTTGTCTTATTTTTACGCAGGTAATCAAATGGCGACGGCTATGGCAAGGAAATTATACCCTATAGGAATTCAGACCTTTGAGCGCATCCGCAAAGAGGACAAGTTCTACATTGACAAGACGGAGTACGTTTACCGCATGACTCACACGGACGGTACGTACTTCTTCCTGAGCCGTCCGCGCCGTTTCGGCAAGTCGCTGCTGGTGTCAACCTTCCAGAGTTACTTCGAGGGCAGGAAGGATCTCTTCGAGGGGCTTGCCATCGGTAACCTGGAGAAGGAGTGGGAGGCATATCCTGTGCTGCACTTCAGTCTGGCCGGAGGAAAGCACATGGAGAAGCAGCAACTGGAACGCTATCTGTTGTTTATCCTGAATGACAATGAAAAGCGTTTCGGTGTCGAATGCGATTCTCCGGACCCGAACGTGCGGCTTCTCAATCTGATAAGGACGGTGCATCAGCAGACAGGCAAACAGGTTGTTGTTCTGATTGATGAATATGATGCGCCTTTGCTCGACGTGGCTCACGAAAGGGAGCGCCTTGATGTGCTGAGGAATACGATGCGTAACTTCTACAGTCCTATGAAGGATTGCGAGCCTATGCTTCGTTTCGTGTTCTTGACCGGCATCACCAAGTTCTCGCAGCTGAGCATCTTCAGCGAACTGAACAACATCAAAAATGTGAGCATGGACGAACCTTATGCAGGTGTCTGCGGAATCACAGAAGATGAATTACTTGGGCAAATGAGGGGAGACATAGACGAGCTTTCGGGGAAACTGAGATTAAGTCGTGAGGAAACCATTGCAGAGCTGAAGAACCACTATGACGGCTATCATTTCTGCTGGCCTTCACCTGACGTGTTCAACCCTTTCAGTCTGCTGAACTGCTTCGCTGATGGAAAGATGGACTCTTACTGGTTCGGATCCGGAACCCCGACCTACCTCATCCACAAAATGAGGGAATTTGATGTGAAGCCATCGCAACTGGGCGAGGTAAGGGCTAAGAAGGCATCATTCGATGTGGCGACAGAGAGCATGACCTCGCTAGTCCCTTTGCTTTACCAGAGCGGCTATCTCACCATTAAGGACTATGACGAAAGGTTGGATGTCTACACGCTAGACATCCCGAACAAGGAAATCAGGGTAGGGCTGTTTGACAGTCTGCTGCCTGGCTATCTGGATTCGCAGATAGACACCGGAAGGGTAGTCATCGCTGACATCTCTGCATGCCTGAACAGCGGGGACGCAGATAGAGCTATGCGTCTTTTGAGAGACTTTTTGGAAACCGTTCCATATTGCAATAACACCCATTTTGAGGGGCATTACCAGCAGATGCTCTACATCATCTTCGCCTTGCTGACAGACTATGACATTCAAGTGGAGCAACACACGGCCAAGGGTCGAATTGACATCACGCTGGAGACCTCGGACACCATCTACGTGATGGAACTGAAGTTCAGCGGGAGCGCTGAAGAGGCCTTGGCGCAGATTGAGGCCAAGCGCTACACCGACGCCTTCAAAATGAAGAGGAAAGAAATCGTGGAGGTTGGCATGAACTTCTTCGTGAATGATGGGGTAACCACCTTGGACTGGAAAATAAAATAGGAAGTTTTCTTTTATTAGTAGCGAAAGCTGATGTCCTAGACAATAAGGGTTCGCACGGGCGGATTGCTATAGAAGTGGTGTTTACAGTTCACTATACGGTGCTCATATTTCGAATTAACCGAATGCGTGAAATAGTAGAGAGTATTGCGCCAACGGGCAAATAATTTTATATTTGCATAAATGCGCTTATATTTATGCAGCTGAAATTAAATAAAATAGAGTTAAAAGGCTACAAGTCGGTAAACGGGGACGGGCAGGTTTTGCCCATAAATGATGACGTTACAGTCCTGATAGGAGCCAATGGAGTCGGGAAAAGCAATGTGGTGTCATTCTTCCAATTGCTGGGCTATGCCATGAACGGCTCACTTCAAAACTATATTGGGGAGAACGGCTTTGCGGACTCATTCCTCTATTATGGCTCTAAGTCCACAGATTGCATAAAAGCGAAACTGGTTTTCTCCAGTGAGTACAGCGACAATGAATATGCGTTCCAGTTGTCGTACGCTGCCGGTGACTCTTTGGTTTACACAGAAGAGACACTCTCTTTCAAGAGAAAGGGATGCGGGAAGGCACTCAAACTCACTTTGGACACGGGTAGAAAGGAATCACAACTATGCGAGGCCAATGACAGTGAATATAAAACCACCGTTCAGGTTTTCGTCAATCTTCTGAAAAATTGCCGGTATTTCCAATTCCATGACACCACGAAAGATGCAAAGATCAGAAAGAACGGCTACATCGGTGACAATAAATACCTAAGGAGCAATGCCGGCAATCTTGCGGCTTTCTTGTACGGGATCAAACATCAGAAGGGGGGAGAGCCTTATTATGAGCGTATTGTCCGGTATGTTCGACAGGTGATGCCGCAGTTCGGTGACTTCATCATGGAACCGTCAGTTACGGATGCCAATTACATCTCGCTTGACTGGAGGGAAATAAACAGTGATCACATTTTTAGCGTCAATCAGATTTCTGACGGAACCCTTCGCTTCATTGCGTTGGCGACATTACTGCTACAACCAGCGAAATCCAAGCCGTCTCTGATAGTAATAGACGAACCGGAACTGGGGCTGCATCCTGCAGCTATCGGCATTCTTTCAGGAATGATAAAAAAGGCGTCAGAGACATCACAAGTGGTGGTAGCCACACAATCACCGGATCTGCTCGACAAGTTCAGCACTGATAAAGTAGTGGTCATCGAAAGGGATGAATCCAGACGGACCTCAGTATTTCGCCAACTGAGCAGCAAGGGACTCAAAGAATGGGAGGATGAGTACACTACAAGCGAACTGTGGGAAAAGAATGTAATAGGAGGACGGCCATGAAGCGATTGCATATTACAGCCGATGGACAGACAGAAGAAGCTTTTGTAAATCAGACACTGAAGCGACATTTGGCGGGGTACAGTGTTTATGCTGATGTCAGATGTGTCCTTACAAGCCGCAGACCTTATAAGGAGTTTCGCGGTGGAATGACAAACTATGCCAAGGCGAAGGAAGACATTCTGCGTTGGCTAAAGGAAGAGAGGAACAACATGGACGTGGTATTTACAACCATGTTTGACTATTACGGGCTTCCGGCTGATTTTCCCGGTTATGCGGAGGCTTTGAACGAAAGGGACTCATACGCGAAAGTTGCGATCATAGAGAAAGCTCTGGCGGAAGACATCGATGATTGCCGTTTTATCCCATACATACAGCTGCACGAATTTGAGACACTGCTGTTTGCGGATCCTCAAAAATTCGAAATCGAGTATTTCGACAAGCCGGAAGGCATAGAGCAGCTGTGCAAGATTGCCTCCGAGTTTGGAAATCCCGAATTGATCAATCAAGGTAAGGAGACAGCCCCTTCAAAGCGTATCATCAGGATTTACAGCGATTACGAGGGCAACAAACCAGCAATCGGCTCAATGATAGCGCATGAGATAGGCATTGACACATTAAAGCGGGCTTGCGCTCACTTCAATGAGTGGATAGAAAAACTGGAAAGACTTGGATAATCTACCGGCCCGCTACACTACGGCCTATCAAGAAATCCGAAACAACAGAACCACCTGCTTCACAGCATATTATGCCATCACTTTTACAAATCAACGTCACAGCCAACTGGGGCTCCCACGGGCGGATTGCGGAGGAGATCGGGAGGTTGGCGATCAGCGAGGGTTGGGAGAGTTTCATCACTTATTGAAGTGACGAGAAGTCCTTTGAGTCGGAATAGTCGTGAGTTACATTGTGAATTACGGAAAGTACCATTTTGCTTTTTCCTTACAAAGTCGTACCTTTGCAAGGATAGAATATAGGCTTTAAGATTAATAGTCAATGGTATCGTTGTTCAATAAGGATGTTGCTCTTCAGGCGATTCTTTACATCTTGGCAAAGTTGGGAGGTACGAGTGACATGCATAAGATCTGCAAGATATTGTATTTTGCGGATCAGAAGCACCTATCCCGCTACTCGCGAAGTATTACTGGTGATGATTATATTCGAATGCAATATGGACCGGTGCCGTCAAAAGTTGATGACATTTTCAAGGCAGTCAGGGGTGACAGTTTCTTTTCAGAAACAACTTACGCTGATGATTTAAAGTCCTATTTCTGTTTTCAGAACAGATATATTATCAAGCAGTTGGCGACTGCTGACATGGACTATCTTTCGGAAACGGACGTTGAGTGTCTTGATGAGGCCATTGAATTATGCATGAATATGTCCTTTGGAGAGTTGACAGAATTTTCTCACGGTTTGGCTTGGCAAAACACTTGCCCTGACAGGAGAATCTCTGTAAAAGACATCTTGAGGGAAGCTGGAGACAGTGAAGAATATGTTGAGTACATCGACCGAAAACTGAAAGTTGAGACTTGCAACCTGTGATATTCAAAGACTATGGAACTTCCGGCATCGTTGATTGACAGCACAGTGGTCTGCCGTGGGCAAATTCTTCATTCTGACATATTTGAGGATATTGATCATGCAAAGTTCTTTGTCATCATTGGTGTCTCAAAAGATTCTGTCGCTGGTTTCTTTTACATAAACTCAGATATTAACCGGTTCATAAACAACAAGGTTGAACAGCTGCTGATGCAATTCCCTTTGTTTATGTCAGATTACAAGTTCCTTTCGCATGATTCTTTCATTTGTGCGACAAACATCATTAAACTCCCGAAGTCTTTAATAACTGACAGTATTGCCAGCAAAAGAACTAAGGTAGTTGATTCGTTAAAGCCGGAGTATCTGGAGGCTTTGCTTGCAAAGGTTCGTGGTTCTCGGTTGTTCAGCAAAAAAGACAAGGAAGTATTCTTTTATTAGCAGTAAAGGCTGAAATAGTACGCACGGAACCTTGAATATCCCCGCTAACACTGCTATTTTGAGATCATAATGACAATATGAGGATTTGTGGACGGTTTCTATGACTCCGTTCGAAGAGTCCTATAGTAAAGCAGAACCGCATCTGCTTCACAGCATATTATTATGCCATCACTTTTACAAATCAACGTCACTGCCAACTGGGGTTCGCACGGGAGGATTGCAGAGGAGATCGGGAGGTTGGCGATCAGCAAGGGATGGGAGAGTTTCATCGCTTATGGAAGAGGTGAACCGTCCAGCGAATCAAAGCTAATCAAGATTGGAGGTAAAGAGTCAATGTACATCAATGCTCTCAAAGCCAGACTGTTTGACAACGAGGGGTTGAATGCCAAGGCTGACACAGAGCGGCTTATAAAGGAGATTGATGGAATCAAGCCAGACATTGTACACCTGCACAACATCCATGGATACTACCTTCACTACCCTACCCTATTCAATTACCTTAAGGACAAGAATTTACCTGTCGTTTGGACATTACACGACTGTTGGACGTTCACTGGGCACTGCTCTCATTTCGAGTTGGTAGGATGCGAGAAATGGAAAAGCGGATGCCATGACTGCCCGCAACTTAAGGAATATCCTAAATCGTTCGTTTTTGACGGGAGCGAGCGCAACTTCAGGCTAAAAAAGGAATATTTCACAAGCCTTCAAAGGCTTACCCTTGTGCCTGTCTCGGAATGGTTGGGCAACTTGCTTTCATCTTCTATCTTTGGCCAGAAAGATAGAATTGTCATACGAAACGGGATTGACACTGACATCTTTAACCTCAATTCCAGCCGAGCGGAAACACGTCTAAAAATAGGATGTCAGGCAACCAGACATCTGATACTCGGTGTAGCAAGTGTCTGGACAAAGCGAAAAGGATTTTACGACTTCATTAGACTTCGGAATCTTTTGTCTGAAGACGAATTCGACATCGTGATGATCGGACTGACAAAGAAGCAGATAGATGAACTCCCGCAGGGGATTAAAGGAATATGCCGGACCAGTGATATTCATGAAATGGCGGAAATATATTCAGCTGCGGATGTGTTTGTGAACCCGACCTACGAGGACACTTTCCCGACCACGAACTTGGAGGCGCTGGCCTGCGGTACTCCGGTTGTTACTTATGACACTGGGGGCAGCCCGGAGGCGATTGATTCCGAAACGGGGGCCGTTGTAGAGCAAGGGAATATCCTGCAACTGAAGGATGCAATCACTCGAATATGCTTGGGTGACGGTGATTCGTTCCGCCAAAAATGCCGGGCCAGGGCGGTTGCGCTGTTCGATAAAAGAGATCGATACCAAGACTACATGAAGCTTTACGATAATATTCTTTCAAGAAAGGAATAACCATCAATGTTTGGGCATTCGCCATAATATTGCTACTTTTGCATAAAATGAATCAGTTATGGAAGCGTCTAACGTTCTGATCAATGTTCCGAAAGGAGATCTCCCATTCCTTCGCAAGATGGCTAAAAGGATGGGATGGACCATTAGTTCCACGAAGAAGAGTGGTGTGGATATTGGACTCGAAGATATTAAGGCCGGGCGCGTTCATCATGCCGAGAATGCCGAGGATATGATAGCACAAATTCTTGGTTGATGTACAGTATTGAATATACCAATCAATTCAAGAAGTCTCTAAAGCGGTGTGTCAAAAGAGGCTTGGATGTCTCTTTGCTTGTCACTGCCGTTAATATACTGCAGGAAAAAGGTTCGTTGCCGGCAAGTTACTGCCCACATAAGTTAAAAGGACGATATACTGGCTGTTGGGAATGCCATATTGAACCAGACTGGTTGATGGTATGGCGGCAGGATGATAAAGTCTTGGAGTTGATTTTCGTGGATACGGGGACTCATTCCGACTTGTTTTAAGAAGAAATAAAACTACCTAAATAAAGAACTTGTGAAAGACGATAAAATCTCTTTCTAACCGTCTTATCTCAAAACCGTTATCACAAAACTACCTTTCTCGCTGCACTATAAGCCAGTGTAGAGAGTGTGTCATTGTGTGGCGAGACGGTCAAGTACAATGGAGTCATGAGGCTATACGATAATATTCTTTCAAGAAAGCGATTCACATTATGAAAATATCAATCATCACCGCGACTTTCAACAGCGCGGGGACGGTACGGGACACTTTTGAGAGCGTGCTGAGGCAGACATATTCAGAAATTGAATATCTTGTTGTGGATGGGGCGTCGAGGGATGGGACGGTTGACATCATCAAGGAATATGAGCCTCGGTTTGAGGGGAGGATGAGATGGGTGAGCGAGAGGGATTCGGGAATATACGATGCGATGAACAAGGGGCTTGGGATGGCGACGGGAGACGTTGTGGGGATTCTGAATTCGGATGATTTCTACACCTCGGATGATGTTCTGGAGACGGTCGCTGACGTGATGGGCAGGACTGGAGTTGACGCGGTTTATGGGGATGTGCATTTTGTCAATCCAGAGGATTTAGGCAAGTGTGTCCGCTATTACTCCTCGAAAGTGTTCCGGCCTTCGCTGATGAGGCTCGGATTCATTCCGGCTCACCCGTCCTTTTACTGCAAGCGCTCCGCCTACGAGAAATTCGGAGGTTTTGATCTGAATTTCAAGGTGGCGGCTGATTTTGAGAACCTTCTGCGGCTGATCTACGTCGGTCACATCAAAACCCTGTACATCGAGAAAGACTTCGTCACAATGAGGACGGGCGGGGCCTCGACATCGGGAATCAAGAGTCATGTACAAATAATGAAAGATCATTTGAAGGCACTTAAGAAGAATGGCGTCTCCTCAAACATATTCTTGTTGAGTTTTCGCTATTTTTATAAGATATATGAACTGCTCAAGGGCCAAACTGGCTCAAGATAACAAAATGGCTAAAAGTTATATGAGAGTGCCGCAAAGCACTCTCTTTCTTTTGGGAACAACTAACCTCCCTCTAACTAATCATGAATCAAATCGTTATTGCCGTGCTCCTCGGAGCGGTGGCGTATGTTATTGTTACTCTTATTTATCCCTTTGTTTTGCGTTACGCAATCAAGCATCATATCGTTGACAATCCTAATGCGCGCAAACTTCAAAGGACTCCCGTTCCGGTGTTCGGTGGGGTAGCCGTGTTCGGAGGTTTGCTGCCTACGATGCTGGCAGCGGGGATATTCTTTGACAAGACAACTATTGCCATTAACCTCTGCTCAATCTCCATCATGTTGGCGATTGGCGTTTGGGATGACCGGAGGGACATTTCAGCAGTGTTTCGTTTCTTTGTCGAGATACTCGTTGTGGTACTGATGATGATGGCTTCGGGGTGTTACATTGATGACTTTCACGGATTGTGGGGAATTCATGGGCTGCCATGGTACATTTCTTGGCCACTATCCATCATAGCGGGTGTCGGAATCATAAATGCGATTAATCTGATTGACGGAGTCAACGGCTACTCGTCTGGCTACGTGATCATCTCTTGCATTTTGTTCGCGTTATTTTTCTTCCACTGCGGAATGAACACACTTGGATGCCTTGCCCTCATCGGAGCTGGAGCACTGATTCCATTCTACTTGCACAATGTTTTCGGAGGAAAATCCAAAATGTTCATCGGAGATGGAGGAACGCTTATGATGGGAACAGCAGTGGCTTTCTTTGTAGCGAGTTGCCTATCATCCGCAAGTCCTACTCAAGACCTCGTAAATCAAAATTTCGGATTAATCGCTTTCACACTAGCGGTTCTTAACATTCCAGTGTTCGACACACTTAGGGTGATGTCTGTCAGGATAATAAGAGGCCACTCCCCTTTCCACCCAGACAAAACCCATCTTCATCACCTTTTCATAGATATGGGCTTCTCTCATTCCGGTACAACCACGGCAATACTTTTAATGAATATCCTGACAGTGCTCGTCTGGTTCATTTCATGGAAACTCGGTGCGTCAATAGACATGCAGACCTATATTGTGGTCGCACTCGGTATACTCAACACCTTCGTATTCTATAAGTTCATGAGAATCCAAGCCGAACGTGATTCAAGAATATATAAGGTCATGCAGCGTTTAGGCAGCCTCACCCACATCGGCCACACCCGCTTTTGGGCATTCATGCGCGAGATGGTGGACAGGATGGGATAAAGCTAGAAGCAAAACAGAGATTTTCGGAATAATACTCTCAAATAATTCCGACTTTCAGAATAATTTGATATCATTGCAAAAAAAAGCAAGAATGATTACCGAAGATCAATATAATCTTGCTAAAGCAAGAATTGAGGAATTACTCCCTAATTTTGATGACAGCACTCCGTTAGATGACCCAAAGGCGGTAGAGCTCTTGATGATGTCAGACGTTGTCATTGACTATGAGAAAGAGCACTTCCCGATAGAGAGACCAGCGGCAATGCTCATGCTTTGAATCCGTTAATCGCCATCTGGGATGGCAAAGAGACAGACATTGAAAAGAGAGTGCGATCGCACTCTCTTTTTATTTTGGAGCTAACCTAAAACGGAATTGAGTCCAATATTTGATCCGGGTGCTCCGATAGGCACTTCGACAGGCGCTTCGACAAGCTCAGCGACCTGACGAAGCGCCTGACACGAAATCATTTTAAAATCATAATGCCAAACAAGAAAGTATTCGTTTCCGGCTGCTATGACCTTTTGCATAGCGGCCATGTGGAGTTTTTCCGGGAGGCTTCGGCTTACGGGGATCTCTATGTCGGCATCGGGTCCGACGCGACAATCCTTGACTATAAGCACCATAAGACCGTCTATAGCGAGCAGGAACGGCTTTTCATGGTGAAGTCTATCCGCTACGTGAAGGACGCGTTCATCAACCGGGGGCACGGAATAATGGACTTCGTGCCGACTGTCGAGGAACTGAGGCCGGACATATTCGTGGTCAATGAGGACGGTTCCAATGAGGACAAACGCAGCTTCTGCGAATCGAGGGGGATTGAATATGTGGTTCTCCAACGGAAACCATCCGAGGGGCTGGCGGCACGGTCCAGCACGGATCTCAAGCGGTCGGAGTCCTCAATTCCGACGCGGCTCGACCTTGCGGGGACGTGGATTGACCAGCCATACGTGTCGTGTCTGGCTCCGGGATGGGCGATAACCATCTCGCTGGAACCGAACTTCGAGGTGCGCGAACGCTGCGGCCTCTCCACCTCAACGCGCAACGCCATCCGCAAGATCTGGCCGTACCAGCTTCCGAACATGGATCCGGAGATGCTGGCGAAGCTGGTGTTCTGCTTCGAGAACGACCCGGAACGCTCGGACGGAGTGATCTCAGGGGCGCAGGATGCTATAGGAATATGCGTGCCCGGCCTCGCGCGCCACTATTACGACCAACGATTCTGGCCTGTCAAAATCGAGACCTGTTCTGACGAGAAGGTTCTCTCGTGGCTTGAGGAGCATATCTGCTTGATTCCGATGTTCCCACGTCGTCCCGGCTGCTCTGTGGTCGAGGGAAAGGACATCACCCTACCGAAAGTCAAGGCTCTGGCAAAGGCTGCGGATGACTGCTGGAGCGCAATTCTAGACATGGATCTGGACCGTTTCGCAGCCGCCTACAAAGCCTCGTTCGAGGCTCAGGTCGCGATGTTTCCGGGGATGGTCAATCCGACTTCAACGGACGGAGCCACAACCGAGAACCCGTCCTCGCATATTCAAAAAGAAATTGCCGGCAACAGTGGAAATGTCAGCCTCGCTTCTGCAAACTCCTCCGAAGAGGGGTTCCTGCCAACCGTGCAGGCCTACATTGACAAATATTCCCAGATGCCGGGTGTCCTCGCCTGGAAGATGCCGGGGGCTGGCGGTGGCGGCTACCTCGCCCTCGTCTGCACATCGCGCCACACCTTCCCGAAAGGTGCCATCGAGATCACCGTCCGTCGTGGTGGGATGTAGCCTGCTATACTTCGTGCGTGAGAAAGCCGTTATCACGCACAGCACTGACTTTCAACCGTATAACATGGGTCAACCTAAATCAGGAAAACACAACCCGTGAGCAATAAAGCTGATCCTGCGCACCGGACCTAGTCCCCACCCATCTTCGTGCGCAGATGTAAGCGCTCCACGCACGGCAACTTTTAATCCAAGAATCAACAATGAAACGCTACTGTCAAACCCTAGAGCTGGTCGGAGACAACCAGATGATAGAGAACTACATTGAGGCCCACCGTCACGTTTGGCCTGAAATCCAGGAGGGAATCCGTTCCGTCGGCATCCTCGACATGCAGATCTACCGCCTTGAGCGCAAGGTCTTCATGATCATGGACACCACGAATGACTTCGATTTCGTCAAAGACAACGCCCGTCTCGCGACCCTCCCCCGCCAGGCCGAATGGGAGGCCTACGTTGCCCGCTTCCAAGGCTGCGACCCCTCCATGACCTCGACTCAGAAATGGCATCTCATGGAAAAGATCTTCCAGCTGGAAAAATAGCGGTGATCCCACTTTGCCAAACCGGACTTCATTCGCAAACACAACGTAGTTACTTTCCCTAAGTAACCTTCAAAAAAATAAACACTATGATCTCAGTCACTCAATTCTTGAACGATAAGATGGACGGAATCCTTCGCATGGAGAGGGACAATGAAGACTTGGTCCATCTGTTTCATGTAAACGGCAGCTGGTCAGCGGTGGAAAAGTCAGCGTACTATCTGTCGCAAATGACAGACTGCAATGTCATCACTCTGTTGGCCCAAGGGCAGGACAATTCTGTCAATGGGCAGATTGTGCTGGCAAGTGTGTCAGATGAGCAACTTGGCGAGGCTAGAAAGGAATATTCAGTGGTCTGGCAAGGCGATGACTATCAGGTACTTCAGCCAAAGAATATTCCCACCAAGTACTTCGAGTGGCACCTTGCAAATCTTGTCGATGACGATGACGACTAGCAATGTCACCGTGGCTGATAAGCCTCTAATATTCAATTAAATAAAGCATCATCTTTAGTTCATAGCAACGCAAGACAAATAAATAATCTACTGATTTACAATCAGTTAAAAATCACGCAAATTATCTTAGGCGCACGGCTCCAGAACGTTGAGGCATCGTTCCGGAGCCGTTGCTATTTCATGCTGCTTTCATTATCTTTGTCAAGGATTGGTTTACCGATTTACTTTCAAATTGGCTTTCCAACATACAATAATCATTGGGATGGTTCAGAATAAATTTTATCGAAAAAATGAAGTGCAGATGACGCAGGATACTATCTGCGAAGATATTCATTGTCAAACAGTTGAATCATTTGTCACAAGAGTGACAGCAGAGTTGGATGCGTTGCATTCCGAAGAAAAGAAGGTGGTTCTGCCGAGGTTCTTCAAATGCGGGGCCGGGGAATATGGCGAAGGCGACCGGTTCTTGGGCGTGGTGGTGCCTGACACAAGGGCGGTGGCAAGAAAGAATATGTTCGCGTCACTAGGGGAGGTCGAAGGACTGTTGGAATCCCAGTGGCACGAGGTGCGGCTATGCGGGCTTTTGATTCTGGTAGGCCAATGCCGGAAGTCGGTTCCAAAGGATGTGTTCGAGTTCTATCTTAATCACACTGAGAGGATCAACAACTGGGACTTAGTGGATCTGACTGCCCCAGCAATCGTCGGAGGGTATCTGCTGGACAGACCGGAAGAGCGTGAGCGAATATATTCATTGGCGGACAGCGGGTCTCTTTGGGAGCAGAGAATAGCAGTGGTCTCGACGTTCACATTCATCCGCAATCGGGAATATGACGACACTTACGCGCTGGCCGTCAAGCTGATGAGCCATCCGCACGACTTGATGCACAAGGCTATCGGGTGGATGCTTCGCGAGGCTGGGAAGCGCGACCAACCAAGGCTGGAAGCCTTTCTTGATGAATATGCCACCTCGATGCCGCGCACTATGCTGCGCTACTCCATCGAGAAGTTCCCGGAAGAGCTTCGGAGGGATTATCTTCTGCTAAGATAGAGATCCCCGCCCATGCGGTCACTTCGACAAGCTCAGCGACCACCTCCGGTCGCTGAGCCTGCCGAAGCGACATGACAGCAAATATTGTCATTTGGACGAAAAATTTAACAAAATCGTTGCTTTTCACAAACATATTGGCGGATTGGATTAAAATTTAATATCTTTGCCGTTGTTTGAAGAAAACAATTAAAAACAATTCATCAATTATGAAAAAAGTATTTTCAACAATCCTTGCGGCATCCATGATGTTCATCGGAACAGCCGCTCTCGCACAGCCATCAATCGGCATCGGTTATGTCAACTCTTCTGACAAGGCAAAGGTCAGCAGCACTACCACCACTACAAACCTCAGCGGATTCTATGTTGGAGGTTCCTACAACATCAACGTCACTGGTGCGCTGAACGTTGCTCCAGGACTCTACTACACTTTAGTAACAAAAAGTGACGCTGACAGCTTTTTAGGAGTTGTTGACACTAAGGTAGATGCCACAGAGCACTATCTGTCAATCCCTGTGATGTTCAACGCTGGACTTCCGCTGACCAATGACATCGTGGGACACGTCTATGCCGGACCTACACTTGCCTACGGACTGGCCTCGAAGACAAAAGTGAAAGGTTCCGTTGCTGGTTTCTCAAAAGACGCCACAATCAACAACTACGATGATGACTACAACTACGGTCGTTTCGACATCATGCTCGGTGGTGGAGTAGCCGTTGACTTCTACGACATTGTCCGCTTCAAGATCGGCTACGACTACGGCCTAGTCAATCGCTACACCGGTGACGGTGACGCCACACGCCACAGAAGCCAATTCACAGTTGGTGTCGCCTATCTCTTCTAAAGCAGAATAACATCTTATCATTATACGAAACGGTCGGAGAAAATCTCTGACCGTTTTTTGTTTAAAACTCAGCAAAATAAATTCACTATTCTCTATGGCCTTAGGCAACCTATCGGAACAACTAGGACTCCGTCCTCTGGACGCTTATAGGCAAAGTCACCGATGCCTGTCAAAACCATCAGAAATGAGGGTGCCTTCATTTTTGTAGAGTCAATTTTCGAAGATAAAGCCTTAAGGCTTTCCGCCCCCTCTCTGATCAACTCAGAACCACCTATCTTCACTTCTACCAGCCCGTAAGAGCCATTTCTCAAGTGAATCACCGCATCACATTCAAGGTTGTTTTTGTCCCGGTAATGATAAACCTTGCCATCAAGCGCATCCGCATATATTCGCAGATCCCTTACTGCCATTGTCTCGAAAATAAACCCGAATGACTCCATGTCATTTATCAAATCCTTAGGTCCAATACCTAATGCCGCTGTCGCTATCGATGAATCAATGAAATACCGGGTATCTGAAGTCCTTATGGCTGTCTTGCTTCTCAAGTTTGGATTCCAAGCGATTGAATCTTCAATAACAAATATTTCTTTTAAAGCCTTTATATAACTATAAACAGTGCTGTCAGACATCCTTTCGTCACCATTATTCTTGATGTCCGCAAGGATAGTTCCGACAGTAGCTTGAGTACCTTGATTTCTGGCGTACGAGCGCATAATCCGCTTTGTCAATTCTTCATCCCGGTCAGTACCATCAACCCTTTTAATATCATTGCTTACAACTGAATCATAGTAGTCAAATGCCTGAGCCAACGCTGCTTTCTCGCTTTTTTTCAGAACAGCCTTTGGCCACCCGCCACGGCATGTCAAATACGCCAGCCTATCCAAGTCAATGTTACTTGTACCATCAATTATATCCGGATTTGTGAACAATCTTTCCAAACTGACATCTCCAGTAGAATCCTCAGACTCCCAAAGGGACATAGTGCGTAATTTCAAACGAGAAATACGTCCAGTCCCGGTATGATGGATGTTTTTCTCCTCAATGACATTTCCTTTTTCATCCTTCTTCGGCTTTGGCGGGACAGCCGAACCGGTGAGCATAAATTGTCCGTCCTCATTACGCTTGTCAACCTCGTTCCTTACCGCATCCCAGAATTGAGGAGCGATCTGCCATTCATCTATAAGTCTAGGCGTGTCTCCGGCAAGAAGCCTCGATATGTTTGTTCGTGCCAAAGCGAGATTCTGGCTAAGAGTGTCAGTATCCGCCATTGACAAAATACTACCGGCTTGTCGCGATGCCAAGGTTGTCTTTCCGCAATACTTCGGTCCCTCGATAAGAACGGCTCCGAAGGCTTCCAGCTTATCAGCAAGCAGGCGATCAGCCACCCTATTTTTATACTCTTTCATACTACGATAAATTTAGGGGGTAAAAATAATGATTTATTATATTTAAAACAAGGATATTAGATTAAATTCGATGCGACAGTTGGCCGATATTCGATGCGACAGTTGGCCGATATCTGATGCGACAGTTGGCCGATGTCTGACACCAGTCTGAGAGAGGTACATAGGCTACATCTTGGAAATGTCTTAGAGAAAGGTTAACTTTACAGAGATATGCGATGATAGCAATATCATTGCTCTATCAAGCAAATAGGAGGAAAGAACAAATTCATTAAGGGTTGGCATCTAAAAGGGACACATTGCTTAATCTTGTGACTGCACTCATCACTGTCGGAGTGCAGTTTGTCACAAGTTTTGTTCTGTCGCCCTTTATTGTCAAGACACTTGGAGCAGAGGCCAACGGTTTCTCACAGTTGGCTTCCAACTTCGTGATGTATGCATCGCTTGTCACATTGGCATTCAACTCTATGGCATCCCGATTCGTGACAGTCGCCTACCATCGGGGCGAGTCTGACAAAGCCACGGCTTACTACTCATCGGTATATATTGTCAATGTCATCATAAGCCTTATCTGCATTCCCCTTTCCGCCTATGTGGTAATCGATCTTGACAAGATCATAAACATCGACACAGCAGACGTAACCGACATAAAAATGCTTTTTGCCTGTGTGTTTGCCAACTACATCATAAGCATGATCTCCTCCCTGTACTCCATAGGGTTCTATGTAAGGAACAAGCTGTTTTACAATAACCTAATCAATTGTCTTAGAACAATTTGCAATGCACTCTTGCTACTCATCGTGTTCAGCCTGCTACCTGCAAGAATGTTCTACATCTCCTTGGTGGCAGTGTCATTGAGTGCTGCGATTCTACCCATTCTGGTCAAAGCTCAGAGAAAACTGCTCCCTGACATTTCTTTCGAGCTCAGCCACTGTAGCTTAAAGGCCATAAAAGAAATGTTCCTTTCAGGAATATGGAACACCATCAACCAATGCGGTCACCTGCTGAACACGGGGCTTGACCTGTTGTTGTCAAATATACTTCTGAATCCATTTACAATGGGGATAATCGCTGTTTCCAAGACAATCCCCTCAGCGATCATCCAACTTGCCTCCTCCATTAATGCCAGTTTCTCACCAGCGATCACCCAGGATTGGGCGAAGGCAGACGCAACTGCCTTGATAAAAGAGCTGAAAATCAGCATGAAACTTTCAAGCATCATTGTCTCTTTGCCGATAGTCACGTTCTGTTGTGTTGGACATGAGTTTTATAGCCTATGGCAACCTACGCTTGATCCGCGTATTCTGTCAATAACATCGTTTCTGGGATGTATGGCTTTCATTCCAGCGTCCGGTACTCAAGTGCTTTATAATGTATATACAGCAGCCAACAAACTGAGTTTCAACTCTATCACATTCGTAGCATCAGGTCTACTCAATGTGGTGGCAGTCTTCTTTGTAATAAAGACGTTTCCTGACATGGCCGTTTATGCCATTGTAGGAATCAGTTCATTGATATCAATATTCCGTCAGTTGGTTCTAATGTTGCCTTATGCCGCAAAAATTCTCGGCTTAAAATGGTACACATTCTACAAAGACGTAGGCATCTCGCTGGCATGCGCCCTGATTAATGCCATAATAGCATATTTAATATTAAATTTGATGACGGGCCAAGGTTGGCTATGGCTGATAGCCAAATGCGCAATCATAGTCCTATTAACATTGGCTGCTGAATTTATAATTGTGCTGAACTCTTTTGAACGAGGTGCGATATATTCAATTATTCATAAGAAAAAGAGAATATGAAAAAAATCATATTGTTTAAAATACCAATGTCAATCTGCAACTTCCGTTGTAGTTATTGTTATTTGGCACAACGCCCCATTTCCTATCAGGGGATTCAGCCACAGATGCGCTATACCCCTGAACAAGTAGGTGAGGCTCTGAGTATCGACCGCATGCATGGCGCATGTTTTATGAATTTCTGCGCTGACGGGGAAACTCTTCTGACAAAAGACATTGACAAATACGTTCACGAATTGGTCAGACGTGGGCATTATGCGGAAGTGGTGACAAATCTTACCGTGACCGAAGTCCTGAACAAATTTCTTGCTTGGGACAAGGAATTGTTGTCCAGACTAGAATTTAAGTGTTCTTTCCACTATCTAGAACTTAAGAGAAAGGGCTGGCTTGATCGATTCGCAGATAATGTGAAGAGAATATGGGCTGCCGGAGCATCGGTCAACATTGAATTGCCTCCATCTGATGAGTTGCTTCCGTACATTGATGAGATAAAACAATTTTCAATGGCCAATTTCGGTGCTTTGCCTCACCTCACCATATTAAGAGATGACAGAACCTCCAGAATCGACTATCTGACCAAGCTTGCAATGCCTGAATATGATAGGATTTGGTCTGAATTCGACTCTCCTTTCTGGCAGTTCAAGAAAACGATATTCGGTGTCCGGCAAACAAGTTTCTGCTATGCCGGTGGCTGGTCGGCTTACATAGACCTGACAACCGGTGAGGCAAGTGGCTGTTATGGGAAAGTGAAACTCGGCAATGTCTTCAAGGATCCTAGAAAGCCTTTCCCTTTCAAGCCAATCGGAAAATGCCCTATTGCTCACTGCTATAATGGGCACGCAATGCTGAGTATGGGGCTGATACCAGGCTTACAAACACCGGGATATGGCTATCTTCGCGATCGTGTCAAGGAGGATGGAGAGCATTGGCTGAATCCTAAACTGAGAGGATTCTTCGATGGAAAGCTGGCAGACAGCAATGTTCCTCTTTCTCGCACTCAGCAACAATGTGAAATTGCCAAGCGAAAATTGGGAATCTGCAAAACCATCCCATCTTCTGCCGTTAGAAGACTCAAGTCGATGCTGTAATATTCAAACCATGCCAATGGGAAATACAGAAATTCTATCACAGCTACGAGAGAAATTAGAGGACGCGATACTTCCTCTGATTACTTCCGATTATGTGTTCTGGGGACTTCCCTATTATGATAACCCCGGAGACACTTTAATTTGGGAAGGGGGCTTGAATTTATTAAGGAAATGTAAGTTCAAGTGCGTAGGGACTTGCGGTTGGAATGGCTACAGGTATATCCCTCTAAAAAAGGATACTGTAATTCTGATCATTGGCGGAGGCTTCTTTGGAGATGTCTGGAGGAGGGCGTGGGATAATGTCATGGACACGATAACCCTCTATCCCGATAATCCGGTCGTTATCCTGCCACAGTCAATACATTACAACGATCCGCTGATTGCTGCTGATGATGCATCAAGGCTAAGCGTGCTAAAGCATCTCACGATTTGTACGCGAGACTCTGCGTCCTTTCAGTTCGCGCGAGAATATTTCCAAAACCAGATTCTTCTCTGCCCAGACCTGGCATTTTACTGCGATGTGGCAAAACTTTTACGATACTCCATTCCTGAGGAGGATAGAATATTATTCCTTAGAAGAAATGACAAGGAACAGCCGGCTGTTATCCCTGATGTCAAAGGTGGCAATGTAGATTATCGTGACTGGCCTACTATGGAGGGAAAATTTTCGTTTCCAGACAGGGTGTTGAGTAGAATCATTCATGATCTCACAAGGATGAATGTCAATCACAAGTTGGATTGCGTCATTGCTGCCATCTATAAACACTTCAAAAGGAATGTCACCATCAAAGATGCAGTGGGATTCATCAGTGCCTACCGCATAGTATATACAACAAGACTGCATGTCATGATCCTGTCTTTCCTCTTGAATAAAGAGGTTTACATCGTTGACAATAGCTACGGAAAGGTCAGCGGGTGTTACACGGCATGGTTATCAGATTGCAAAACAGTTCACCTAATAGAGGAATGAATATGGAAGCCCCTAAAGTATCATTAATAATTCCCATATATGGTGTTGAGCCATACATTGAAGCCTGCGTGAGAAGTGTTATGGCGCAAGATTACCAAGGGGAATTGGAGTGTCTGCTGATAGATGATTGCGGTCCTGACAAGAGTATCGACATCGCTGCCAAATTGGTTTCTGACTACAGCGGAAACATTGAATTTCGTATAATCCATCACAAATACAACAAGGGACTCTCAGGAGCCCGGAATACCGGCATAAAGGAATCAACCGGTGAATATTGCTATTTCCTGGACTCTGATGATGAGTTGGCGCCAGACTGCATTTCATCATTGGCAATGCCAGCTGCAAAGCATCGCGTTGACATGGTGATAGGTGAATATGAAGTAAGGGGAACTACTAAAATATTCAAACATCTAAAGCTCAATGACGGATTATATGAAGGCCATAAGACCTTAGTCAAAGCTTATTATGAATATAAATGGCCTCAGATAGCTGTCGCGAAGTTGTATAATCTAGAGTTTCTTAAAAGCCACAATCTATTCTTCGAAGAAGGCATTATCCATGAAGATGAATTATGGTCCGGGGAAATAGCATGCCTACTACATAGCATTCAAGTAGTTAACAAGCCTACGTACATCTACAAAGTTCGCCAAGGAAGCATTACTACGGCCAATGACTATGATCGAAAAATGCTAGCATACGTTAGAATATTGCCATCATTTATAAATTTTCTAAAGAATAACGGTCTTGGCAAGGATTATGATTCCTTACAGCTCGTCAATAGATTTGTGTACCAATTCTTTTCAATCACCAAAGAGGACAAACCATCTTATTGCAAAGATTGCTATCTTTTGGTCAGAGGACTAATAGATGTTCCATCCAGATATCTCTTCACATTATCTAATGGACTAAGACAGGCAATCTTACAAAGTCACTATCTTTTACCACCTGCTATCGGATATTATCTATACGACCTTTTTGACAAATTCTACCATCTCAAAAAGAGCAGGTCGAAAGTTCTTGGGAGACACAAAGCAAATGGAACAAACGTCGGCTAGCCACAAAGTTCTACGCACTAAGATAGGACTACTCCGCCTTTCTGGAGCGAATTAGCCTCGGAGGGTTGCCACCGATGATTGAATATTCAGGGAAATCCTTGCTCAGAACGCATCCGCATCCGACGATGGAGCCTTTCCGGATGATTCGTCCGGGAGTGATCAAGACGTCTCTTCCAATCCAGACATCGTCTTCGATTACACACTGGAGTTTCGGACCGAGCCCTTGACTGCACATCGGGATGTCAGTCCTGTCAAATTTATGATTTTGATTCAGAATGCGACAGTTAGGGCCCATCATGACGAATCGTCCTATCCTAGTGTCGTAAGGAATGACACAACCAACACCCAAACCAGACCCATCACCAAGCTCGATGCCAAGTCCACAGCCGAAATTCGCCTTACGCTCCACATTCACATTCTTTCCGCAATGCTGGAATATGTGCCTGCACAGAAAAGCCCTGAAAGCCTTTGACACCTTACCCAGAAAAATCGAATTGCTGGCGGGAAGCCAATAAGCCACACCGTAATAAAGGGCAAGGCAGCCGATTGTGAATATTCCTAATTTTCTTCCTTTGTACTTCATTCTGTAACTATTTGAACTATCCTACGATCCGGCCCTTCTTCCTCGGATAAAGGTGCAGCAATGTCAAGAGCACTTTCAGTTTTACATCCAAGCCTATGCGCATGGAAAGGAGAACAGCCTTGTCAAGGCCTGGATAGGCATTTCTCCAAAGTTTGTAGTACTCATCGTCCCACACCAACGGGATAAGCTTGGAGCGGATGTGGTTCTTGAAGAAAACCATCCCAGCGGACAAGTCTGCTATGGTATCTTTCTCTGAAAGGACCTCGAACAGCAAGTCGGAATTGGTCTTCAACTGCCGGAAACGCCTGAGACAACTTTCCTTTGTGGGCATGTTGGTGGTGGATGTTGGATTGGAGCGATAACTATAGTAAGGCTCATGGATGTACGAGAAGGATCGGCATGCGAGAAGAAGCTGAACAGTGATCACCATGTCCTCCCCCATAGCTTCGGACGGGAAACGCAGAGACGAATAGCATTCCCTCCTGAACATTTTATTGCAAAGAGACCATGAATCCTTCAGGAACAAACTGTTCTCAATCAATTTCACAGGACTATCGGCATGGCATGTGAACAGACGGTAGTTGTCCGGATTAGCAGTAGTCACCTTGAAGTCGCACACAACGGCATCCGCTCCTGAATCCACAGCTTTCTCATACATGGAACGGTACATGTCCTT
Source organism: uncultured Bacteroidales bacterium (assembly GCA_934678915.1). Classification (GTDB taxonomy): domain Bacteria; phylum Bacteroidota; class Bacteroidia; order Bacteroidales; family UBA932; genus Cryptobacteroides. The sequence continues at coordinate 2,845 of CAKUSF010000009.1, read as the reverse complement.
GTCCACCCAATCATCACTGTCACAATGGATGATGAAGTCACCTGTACAATGCGCCACCCCTTCCCTGCGGACCTTGGCCTGACCGCTGTTTACTGGCATTCTAAGGATCTGGACAGTCTTTCCTTCCCCCTCTAGACGAAGACGATACTCATCCATCAGACCTTTTAGAATCTCCACTGAACGGTCCGGGGAGCAATCGTCAACAAAGACATACTCAACATCATGAAGAGTCTGCTCAAACAGACTTCTGACGCATGTCTCAATGTAATCCTCAACCTTATACACAGGTATAACAACACTAACTTTAGCCATAGGCAATCCTCTTCAAGAGTCTCCTGTTATCTTTTCAATGATGTGCATTTCCTCTTTCACTGTTCTCCCCCAGTCAAATTTGTCCAAATCTAAAGACTGAGGCTCACCATCAAGGCAGGCCACAATCTTCTCCGCCATTCCAGCAGTGAAGTTTCCGTCCAGTTCAACAGTGAACTTCTGATCCAGGACCTCTGGGACACCACCAACCCTGGAAGCAACAACGCACGCTCCACACCTCACCGCCTCCACAATGACTAAAGGGAGTCCCTCATTCTTGCTCGGAAGCACAAGGACATCGGTACAATTGAATATCTCCGGCATCCTCTCCGGAGGCATATTCCCCCAAAAACGGCACGCCAAAGTGCTGTCAGCATTAATCTCAGTCTCAATCGTTGACCTTAACCGACCGTCTCCGACCACCCAAAACTCAACGTCACCATGAAATAGCATGCGAACCTCATGGAATATTCCCGGAAGGCTTTCAGGATTCTTTACTGAAAGAAGGTTTCCTGCAAAAGTCACGACCTTTTTCCCTTGCACACCAAACTTTCGCCTCAATTCCACACGTCTGTCTTCCGGATAACGGACGAAGCGCTCGTCACAGCCGTTGTAAAGAACCGTTTTGTTTCCTGATCCGATCCTGTCTGACACCTGCAAGAGATTATGGCTTACAAAACAGTTAATCTTTGCGTCGCGGATAAGTTCTGCTGTAAGCGCTTTGATCTGAGGATGTTTGAATGGAGTTGAATGGATGTCGGAACCGTGCCACGTGATGTAAAACGGAGTCCCAAACTTTCTCTGCGCCTCCCTTGCGATAAATCCCCCAACAAAAGAGTGGGCAGCGACGACATCGTACCCCTTAAGAAGGCTCACATGATTCTTCAGGAAACGTGGGTAACAGACTGGACGCAATCCTAACTTGTAAAATAGGAAGTGGTCCAAAATCGAGTAATTCTTCCAGATGAGGTTCAATTTCACTCCGTTAAGGGTCACAGAGCCCCGCTTGTGAAGGACCTTTTCGGAGATATCACCCTCTCCCGGAATGTCCAGAGCCCTGCGGCCAAGGAGCGAACTGACGAACGCATCTTGATAAAGTTGGATGCAAAAAGCATCAATTTGCCATCCTGTCAGTTCGGCCAAGTGCTTAATTCGTGCGCATTTGGCATTAAACGACCCTTTACGGTCGAAAATGTTTTCCTCGAATATTACCGCGACTTTCCTCATTCTCCAAGAGGCTATTTCAATGGGTTAAGGTCACTCTTGTACCAGTCCATGAAACGTTGGATGCCATCGTGGAGGGTTGTGCTTGGCTTGTAGCCAAGTTCGGTCTCCAGTTTGGTGGTGTCAGCGTTGGTCTGATAAACGTCACCGGCCTGCATCGGGAGGAAAACCTTCTGGGCCGGCTTGCCGTAGGCTTGTTCGATCTCGCTGATGAAATCCATTAGCTTCACAGGATGTGAGCATCCTATGTTGTAAACCTTTGCTGGGACGTTGTGAGCGCATTCCTCTGACTTCGGAGTGTGATCAATCACACGGATGGTGCCCTCGACGATGTCATCCACGTAGGTGAAATCACGGATCATGTCGCCACCGTTGAAGACCTTGATAGGCTCACCCTTGGCGATGGCGGAGGCAAAAAGCATCGGGGACATGTCAGGACGTCCCCACGGGCCATAGACTGTGAAAAAGCGGAGTCCGGTGGATGCAAATCCGTAAAGTTTTGAATATGAATGTGCCATCAGTTCGTTGGCTTTCTTGGTGGCACCGTAGAGGCTCACCGGGCAGTCTGCCTTGTCGTCCTCGGAGAACGGCACTTTCTCGTTCAGCCCGTAAATCGAGCTGGAAGATGCATAGACTAGATGCCCTACACCGAAGTTGCGGCATGCCTCAAGAATATTCAGAAATCCGTGAAGGTTGCTTTCAAGATAGACGTAAGGGTTTGTGATTGAATATCTAACACCGGCTTGCGCTGCCAGATTGACAACTCTCTCAAACTTCTCGCTCTCGAACAGGGCATCCAGCGCGGCCTTGTCGCAGATGGACATCTTCACGAAACGGCAGTTGGGGTATTTCACGCTCGCAACCATGTTCCCTTCCTCGAACGGGCCTTCGAATCCGTTCTCCTTCAACCTGCCGTACTTAAGACGTACGTCGTAGTAGTCATTGATGTTGTCCAGTCCGACGACCTCATCCCCTCTTTCAGCCAGCCTTGCCATCAGCCTTGAGCCGATGAAGCCGGCAGCTCCGGTAACTAGTATTTTCATTTCAGTTCTGTTTTTAATTACAATTATCGTTTATTGTGTCACTTAGGTGGGCTTGTCACTTCGACAAGCTCATCACTTCGGCAGGCTCAGTGACCGCCCTCGGTTGGTGAGCCTGTCGAACCAACCGTACAACTTCGGCAGGTTCGTCACTTCGGCAAGCTCGTCACTTCGGCAGGCTCAGTGACCGATTCTGCAAAGTTTACAAATATAACAAAAACGGTGGGAAATCCATCCGCACCGAAACCAAGATATTCATTTGTGATAGACCC
>CAKUSF010000008.1 GCA_934678915.1 uncultured Bacteroidales bacterium | reverse complement strand
TCTTGCTTCTTGTCGGCTTGTAAATACTCTGCCATTTTCGCAAAAAATTTTGTTGATGATTAATTAACGTCTTCTTCTCCGCACCCTGCGGAAAAGCATGCAAAGATAGGCATAATTTTCAGATAATCAAAATATTTTCTGAATATTCATTCTCGGCATGGCCGGAAATTCATGTTCAGTCCAAATCGTAGGAAGTGTGTTTCACCGTTTCTGTCTGTTTGAACTTGCCTATTCGCCAGTAAACGGAAATGTAAATCATTCTTCCGGTCCTCTGAATCCATGATTCCTGCAGAAAATTTGTAGAACTTAGAGTCGATTTGCGATGCGAGCGGCTATGAAGCGCATCCTCGACACCAATAGTACCACCGAAATGTGCCTTGCCCCAGTATTTGGAGATTGAGAGGTCCATGAGAGGTTCTGGTCTCAAAGCTTTTGATTGGGCCGACATTCCCGCAGGGTAAACGATAAGGCTTTGGGACAGGTAGGCGAATTTCATGTTCAACGAGGCACTCTGTGTTAGACTGAACGTGCTTATGTTGTTTATCTCGTTTCCTGAAACTTGATAATGCGCTCTGTTGTAGCTGGCTTTGAAATTTATGTTGAATATCTCCACAGGCTTGAACGCTCCTGACAACGAGATGCTTAGAACTGAATGCTCCCCGATGTTCTCGTAGGAGGTGGTTCTGACATTATTGTCATTGACTTTTGAGACTATCTCAATTGAGTTTGGTGTAAAGCTGTAGTCCGCATTTACGGAAAGGTAATCAATCCATTTGGCTTTGAAATTCCTATTGATTGATCCAGAGAAACTGTGGGTGGTTTCTCCTTTCAAGCTGGGGTTTCCGGTTTTTATGTTGTAAGGGTCGGATGTGTCTATGTATGGATCCAATTGATCCTGACGAGGCCTTCTGCTGCGGCGGGAGTATGATGCCCAGACGCGGTAGTCGTTCAGGAATCTCCAGGAGAGGGATAACTGTGGGATAAAGTTGGTCTCATCGTAGTCCAGTGATTTGGAAGTGAGTAGATTGACACCTCTGTTAGTGACTCTTTCGGCATTTAAGGCTGCGCTGTACCCCAACTTTCGTTTGAATAGGCTGCCAAGAAATATGGCGTTTGTGTAGGCGACCCCCTGAGTGTAATCCATACCTCCGGTGTCACCGTTCCAATAGGCTGTCATGTCTTCATAGTCTCGGAACATGTAGCCGGATTCAAGCAACATTCCGATCTTTCGGTTTGGTCTGAGCCGTGCGATTACTGAGACGTTCTGCTGCATGTCGCTTTTTGTGGAGTGATTTACATGATCCACATCACTGAAGGTGAGGGTCTCATTGATGTCACTATAGGAATTTTTCAGCGTGTACTTGATTGTGATGTCATTGCCACGCTTCCATTCATAGTTGGCTTTGAATCCTGCATTGAACCTGAATGGAGAGGAGGAAGTCCTTTCAGAAGATGACGAGGATGCTGTGTTTGATCCGGAGGACAAAGTCTCGGTATGGGAGCGTGAGTGCGTTTTGCTATCAGATGTGTTGGTGCTTATGCTCGCGCTGACGTTAATCTTGTCCCTTAGCACGGAACGGAACAGATTCATGTTCAGATTGTGCCCCTTTGAGTTGCTTTTTTTATAATCAGAGCCATCCATGACACTTGTCTTATGTCCATCTGAGTCAAATGATGTTCTGGAATATTCATTCGTAGAGGATGGTTCGCTTTCGTAGTTGAATGAATATCTTAACCCTATCCCGATTAAAGGGGTGTTTATCACCGCATCGGGTGTGGTGCTGTGGCTGTTGAATGATGTTGAATGTTCCCTAATCTGTCCCGCAGCACCGTAAGGAAGTGGTTTGCTCAGTGAGATCACTACCATCGGGGAGGAGTTGTTGTACTCGGGGGAGTTCGGCAGTATCAGTTCGATTTTTGACATGTAGTCGGCTCTTATGAAACTCATCGGGTATTGCCTGCTTTTGTTTATAATGCCATTATCCTTGTTGTCAATGAGGATCTTGTCCAGAGGCTCGTTTCTGAACTCGAGATCTCCGTCCTTGACGGACATCTTCAGCCCTGGAACCTTCGACATGAAGGCAGACATGTTCATCCTTGCAGCGTCAGGATCTGCGGACACGTCATAGACAATCCTGTCCGACTCTCTTTTGATTAGAGTCTTGGCCGAGATTCCAGCGGCATCCAGTTCCTCATTGTCTTCCTTGAGGCGTATCTTCCCCCAGATCCAGTTCTCCACCTGTGCAATGAATCTTCTTGACCCAGCTTCCGCATCCGAGAAATGTGACCAGTATCTGATAGTCACCGTCTTTGTGAATCCTGATCTCGAAATTTCCGTCACTGTCACTCGCGCAGGCTCCGACCAGTTTGTTGTCCGACCTGTAAATCCCCACATTCGCGAACTCCACAGTCTTCTTCCCTTTGCCATCATACACACGTCCCTTGACCACAGTCTCCGCGGCCAAGGGGAAACATATTATGAGGACTAAAAGAAGAGTGATCAGCCGTTTCATTAATTAATACTTTCTAGAGTCTTCGACAATCTTTGAATGGACAAGCATGTAAAGAGATTCAATATTGCTGTAAAGGACATCAGGTAAACAAACTCTAAAGTGTCAACCATTTTAGGGAAGTTCATCTCCTTATTCATAACTCATTCTAATCAACAGTGCAAATATAATATTTTCGCAGTATAAAAATATGGTCGAATCTTTTTATCGCTAATAAAAAGATTTTGCAAGGTGATTCTTTTTAATGTAGGATAATTGTCAGTACAGCCGATAGCCGCGCAGCGCCCGTTGCTTGGCAAGGTGGTCGGGGCAGAGGGATTCGAGGAGGGCGTGGAACTGGGGACCGTGGTTGGGGTGACGGAGATGGCAGAGCTCGTGGAGGATGACATAGTCACGAAGCTCGTCCGGAAGACGAACTAGGTTGAGGTTCAGGTTGATGTTGCCTTTTCGCGAGCAGCTTCCCCAGTTCGAGGAGTTGTGCTTGATGCGGACGGAATTATATTCAAATGAATATCTTTCCGCAAGTTCCTGCAGGCGCTTCGGGAGTACCTCTTTAGCCACCTTTCGAAGCACCTCAATTTCTTCTGGAGAAGGAATATACTCGGCTCCAATCCGTTCCCGTTGCCTAGCCTGGACTTTCAGAACCCAATCCTTTTTTGCGAGAAAGAAATCTAATCCGGCCTTGTAGGGAACGAAGTAGGGGAGCGTAACGGTAACGCCCCTGCGGGGATTCACTCGGAGTGTCACCCTGCGGGAGCGTACGTTTTTCTTAAGGACTACCTGTCCTACTTCCGGATCGTCATAAAGTTTCTCCATCGGTGGTTTCATCGGATCCCGGAATCACATCGCAGTTGCCTTGAAGTGAAGCGGTTTTTATTTTTGCCAAATGCCTGACAGCCAAGAATAAGATTGCAGCACTGACAATGAATATCATCACATAGGTTCCTGTCGGGACAATATCCAGAAGACTAGCATCCGCCCCAAAATCCTTGAATGCGGGCAGTTTCGATGACAGCACCGAAACGGTGTTGTTGACGCAGTGCATAAGCATAGTGAGTTTTAGTGACCCAGTCTTGTAATAGGCATAGCCGAAGAAGCTTCCGAGGAGAAATGCAGAGACTCCCTGCCAGAGATTGCCGTGGATTGTGGCGAAGAAGATCGCTGAGATCGCTATCGCCAGAGCCGGATTCATTCCCCTGCGTCTGCCGTCCTCTTCAGGCTCCCCCTTGCGGGAATAGTTCAGCAGGCCTCTCAGCACGATTCCACGGCACATCCACTCCTCAAATACTGGAGCGAACACGCTCATGCTCAGGAGACTTACCCAAAGCGGCCCGTCAAGCAACTGCTCCATGGTCTTGACCAAATTTTCGTCCATTTCAGGCATCAATGCCATCAACGGCTCAAGCATCAAAGCCAGCGCGATTGTCCCGAAAGCCATAAGGATGGCGGTTAACGCTCCGCCTTTAGCCCCGAAATGATTGCTGTCCAAAGCATATCCCCTGTCGAAGGTGGAGTTCCTCATGCTCTTGAGTCTGACGTACATCAAAACAGGCATGAACTGCACCGGGTAAATGATCAGCATGCTGTAGTAAAGAGGGAATCCCGGAGCCAAGAACAACAATGCTATGTTGACCAGACTTCCGAGAATCATTCCGGCCAAAAACCAGCCGAGGATCGCAAATAAACCAGCCACGCCTGGAGTGTACCAGGCGCAGCCGGAGAAAAGGTCGTAGTTCCTCTCGACCTTGCGTGGTCTGAGAAAGGACATTATTTCTTCCAGAGAGGTGTAGGATAAACTCCCTTGTCAACAAGCTCCTGGAACTTGGCCACAACGCCCGGACGGTCTTCCTTGTAGGTGACACCGAACCAGTGTGAGTCGGTTGAGAGAACCTCGCACTTGTAGCCGTGATCCTTCATCATGACGTCAACAGCGTAAGGAATGTAGAACTCTTTCTTGAGTTCATTTATGTTTTGCTCAAGGAATGAAGTGAACACCTCTTCGCTGAGCTGGAAGTAGTCAGGGGTGAAGCCCCACATATTCATTGAGCAAAGAGCCTTGCCGTCGAGTTCGACGTGAGTCTCACCGTTGACTGAGTTGTCACCGTAGACCTTGCCGTCGGCCTCCTTGCCGATGTTCAGATGCTCAGCGATGCCGGTGAGGTGGAGATCCTTGTCGTAGTAGCAGATGCCGCGGGAGACCTTGCCATATTCAGAAAGAGTGTTGTCAAGTTCGAAGCCGACGATGCTGCACGTTCCGGTGGTGCCTTCGTGAGCCCTGAGCCAGTCTCCGAGAATCCTGAAGGAATCCTTCCCGTAGTAGTCGTCACCGTTGATGACAGCGAACGGCTCGTGGATGACATCCTTGGCCATCAGCACAGCGTGGGCGGTACCCCAAGGCTTCTGCCTCTCAGGATTGAGGGTGAACTGTGATGGAATCTTGTTCAGTTCCTGGATCACGAAATCGAACTCTAGAGGTGTTCCGTCAGGGCAGGTGATGCCGCTGTACTTCTCCCGAACAGTCTGTTCAAATTGCTCACGGAAGTACTCTCTGACAATGTAAACGACCTTGCCGAATCCGGCATGGACTGCATCGTAGATAGAATAGTCAATAATAGTCTCTCCGCTAGGACCGAGACCGTCCATTTGCTTGAGTCCACCGTAACGGCTGCCCATGCCTGCTGCAAGTACAAGAAGTGTAGGTTTCATATTTTTTGAATATTAGTGATTTCAATCATTCCTTTATTCTACAAAAATAACTAATTTTGCAGACATATTGTTCTATCTGAAGTGGGAAAGTTCAAGGACATCTGGAACATAGGTAATGATGGCAGGAACGCAGACAAACGTTCCTTCATCCGTTATGCCATTGTCTCGACCATTCTTTTTGTCATTTTGGTCGGCTTCGTGAACCAGAACAACATTGTTCGTTGGATCAAGGCCGGTTTCGAGATCCGCAATCAGGAGAGGCTGATTGAGCAGTATAGCGCTGAGATCAAAGACATGGACCGCCAAATCCATGGACTGACGCACAGTAAGGACACTCTGGAACAATTTGCCCGCGAGAATTTCGGATTCGCTGAGCTGGGCGATGATGTGTATGTCATAGAAAAATAATTTTACTTGAATATGGACTTTCATTCTCTTCTGGCAGTGTCACCGATTGATGGTCGCTATGCTGCCAAAACCGCATCGTTGAGACAGTACTTCAGTGAGTTCGCCTTGATTCGCAATCGTGTTCGCGTGGAGGTGGAGTATTTCATCGCTCTTTGCGAGATTCCTCTGCCCCAGCTCGCTGATTTCGGTGAAGGCACGGGGATGAGCCGCGATGAGTTGTTCTCCCGCCTGCGCGGGCTCTATCAGGCAATGACTCCGGAAGACGCCCAGAAAGTGAAGGACATCGAGAAAATCACCAACCACGATGTCAAGGCCGTTGAATATTTCATCAAGGACAACTTCAAGGCTTTGGGAATATCCCGCTGGCAGGAGTTCGTCCACTTCGGCCTGACATCTCAGGACATCAACAACACGGCTCAGCCGCTGATGCTAAAGGAAGCTCTTGAGAATGAATATATTCCCGCACTGAAAGAGGTGATGTCCATTTTGGAGGCCGATGTGCAGGCGTGGAAGGATGTCCCGATGCTTGCCAGGACGCACGGTCAGCCTGCCACTCCGACAAGGCTCGGAAAGGAGTTTCAGGTGTTCGTCTCAAGGCTTGACGAGCAGCTTCGCCAGTTCGGCCAGTTGACTTGGCCTGCCAAGTTCGGCGGCGCGACCGGCAACATGAACGCCCACAAGGTGGCCTTCCCGGACATCGACTGGCCGGCATTCGCTGACAGGTTCGTGGCCTCGCTTGGGCTCAAGAGATCCTTCCCGACCACCCAGATCGACCACTACGACAATCTTGCGGCCATATTCGACTGCCTCCGCCGCATCAACACGATCCTGATTGATCTCTGCCGCGACATCTGGACCTACATCTCCATGGAATATTTCCACCAACAGGTCGCCAAGAACGAGGTCGGCTCCTCTGCCATGCCTCACAAGGTCAATCCGATAGACTTCGAGAACGCAGAAGGCAACCTCGGAATGGCCAACGCAGTGCTGACATTCCTGTCGATGAAGCTCCCGATCTCCAGATTGCAGAGGGATCTGACCGACTCCACCGTCCAGCGTAACATCGGCGTCCCTGTGGCCCACGGAATGATCGCCCTTGCGTCACTTAAGAAAGGACTCGGAAAACTGATTCTGAACCGTCCTGCCATCGATGCCGAACTGCACCGCAACTGGGCCGTGGTAGCCGAGGCCATCCAGACAATCCTTCGCCGCGAGAACTACCCGAACCCTTACGAGACCCTAAAGAATCTCACCCGCACCGGCTCCGCCATCGATGAGAAAACCATTGAGGACTTTGTCAATGGCTTGGATGTCAGCGACTCCGTCAAGGAAGAGCTCCGCGCCATCACCCCGTGGAACTACACAGGCTTCTGATAGACCCTCACCTCGGCATATTCAGTGCCCGATTATCCCATTATTCTGTTTTAGGATTGACAACAGCACGGATCTGGTCGATTATATTCATAGCCTGTTTTTTGGTCAATCCGGCATCCACGGCTATAATCAGGAAATCCTCCAAGGTCGGATGTTCCTTCCCGTTGGCGAGCGATGAATGGAATCCGTGGTTGGCGTCACGGCACTCGGTAAGGTCATATGCCGGGGAGATATTCCATCTTTTTCCATCGAAGATGAATGAGAAATTCTTTGCGTGATCGTCATTGTTTCCGATTTCGTAGTTGAAGATCATTCTGCGGAACATTTCCTGGACTTGTGACGTATCTTGTGTCAGATACGCGGTGAACCTTATCAACCTGCGATAATCCATCATCGGCTGGCGGATAGATTCGCACAGAAGCGCGGATGCGGTCGCCACGTGAAGCCTTGTCCCGTCGGGAGTGATGTCGAACCGTTTCGTGCCAAGGTATCTGCCATTGAATAGTTTGCAGTCGGGGACAGTTATGCCGCACTCCTTTGCTTTCATGAGGATTTCGTATTCACGCTGCCCGATGTCAGCAGGATCGTAAGTATGCCTGAATTTTACGAGCCATGAGCCTTCATCGTCTTTCCACAAGCATTTCGGACGGCATCCTCCTGAGTTTCCACTGTTTATGTAGAGCATCTCAGTGCTGGAGAAGTCCTTTTCAGACAGTACGTCCAGAGCGTCTTTCTGCATCTGGTCAAGAGTGGAGGTCTCTTCAGCGGTGTTGATGGTATATTCCGGCACATAAGTAAGCGCCCCCATTCCCTTCGCACCGACAAATGACAGCCGTTCAACAGGATTCATCTCGATTAAAGATGTTCCGTATTTCTGCAGAATCCTGTTCAGAAGGTAGTTGCCGTACCCGTCAGGCATGCTGTCTTCAAATATCCCGAAATTACCGTAGAAATAATCGGTCTTAGGCAGCAAAAGACCGCTTCTCAATGGCAATTCCAATGGGGAAATGGCGAATCCGTCCGCAAGCCAGTTTTGGCTGTACTCGAACGCACATTTATGCTTGCCGGGAGTCATTGACAACGTCCCGACAAGCATATCATGATAAAAAACATTAAGGGATTCAGGTAGTTTGATCATGACTTCCGCACTCCTCTTTTTCTGTTCATATTCCTTTTGATGGTTTCCATTTCTTCCATGGTGCTGTACTTCGCTTCCATGAAAAGTTTGTCCATCTCTTCGGTGTAGCCTAATCCCATCGCGATTTTGACAAAGGATTCAAGAGAGATCTTGGAAGTGGTCTCAAAATGCGCTATGGTGGATTTCGGAACCCCGGTCATTGATTGCAGCCCGTTTCTAGTGATCCCTTTCTCCAGTCTTCTTCTCTTCAGTCTCTCCGCCAATGCCCTTGTGAGTTCATCGGGAAAGGTGAATATGAAATCTTCATCAAGCATAAATATTAATATTATATCTGTTATCCCCTAAATGCAAAGATAATGAATATAATTTTAATATTTACGATAATGATACTTTTTAGAGTATCAGCAGAATGGCGAAGACGTAGAGCATGAAGCCTTGGAAGCGGAGACGACCTTTAGTGCTGGAGTGCAGCATTTCTTCGGTAGGATCGTCTTCCGCCATCTCGCGAAGAGTCTCTTCGGAAGGAATGTTTCTGTGGGAATATTTACGGATGAGTTGGCCATCGCTGAACCAAGTTGCACCACCGTTCGAACGGTTGAGAGTGACGAGCGTCTTTTTGTCAGCGAAATATGTCGAGCCAAAAAGACGCGAATGTACCTCAGGCTCAATCATTGGCAACGTTTCGAACTGTTCCTTTGTTGAGGAAACCAACAGCAGGGGAGTAAAGCCAGCTGCTTTAGCCCCGTCAAAATCGTCTGCCATCTTCGCCCAGAAATTTCCATCGGTCTTGGACGGCTCATAAACAGAAACAGCTAGCACATTGCCATAGGTGGCTTTTTCATCCTGGTAATCTCCTGATGAATCCGTGAACGAGAGCGCTGGTTTGTTGTCCTCGATGTCCGTTCCGTTGATGAAGATGGTCTCAGTGCGGACGTATGTCCAGGTAGAGTCCGGCAGATTGTCCAGATCAAAGGCTCCTTCCTGGCCGTTCTTCTCGTAGATGATTGTCGATTTGTAGTAGCCGGAGTCCTCATTGCCATCCTTAGTTGATGCTAGCAACTCGCTGCCTGGAGTGAACTCGGTGTAATCCACGAGAGGGATGGATGTCCAAGAGTAAACTGTGAAAGCTAAAATTGAGGCTGTCACGATTGCGAAAGAAACTAGCTTCCGTTTCCTGTTCTTCCCGAAATGCTTGAAAGGTAGGAAGGCAACCATCGCTAATGTCAACAGAACTAGATTCTTAAGGAAAGTTTGAAGATTGGTCAGGTGAATCACCTCCCCGAAGCATCCACAATCCGTAAGCGAAATAGGATTGAAGATGGCAAGCAGTAAAGTCAGTATGGTGAAGAACACAATCATCGCAGTAGTGATGATTGCCATAGATTTCCTCCAGACTCCGCAAATCATGGCAGAACCGAGTATCGCTTCCGCAAGTGCAAGGAGCACGGCCAAAGGTTTAGCAGCCGGAAGCATGAACACTAAATGAAAGAACCGCAGATAGCCTTCCATCACCAATCCTGCCCCAACAGGATCAAGTAATTTGAAGATTCCTGCAATAAGGAACACTACACCTATGATGAATGCGCACAGCCTTCTAAGTCTAAAGAGGAAAACGTTGTTCATGTTGTTTGAATATGTTCGTCAATAACTTCCTTTATTTTTGCGAATATCCTGTCCGGTGGCAGCATATCCCCAAATTCGTCCGAGCAATCTATTCTGATGAAGTCTGGGTCAAGGTCTGCCTGCTGCCGGTATATTGCTTGAACTTGTTTCTGGAACTCAATGTCGGCTTCGTGGATGTCCTGCGAACCATGGAGATACTCTCTGTCACTGCCTGTTCTTGAGGACTCCAACCTACTTTCGACAAATCCGATCGGAACGTCTAGGAATATATTCAAGTCTGGCTTCGGCAGGCCGAAGTCGCCATATTCAGTGTTTATAATCCATTTTCGCAGGTTCTCTCGCTCGACCGGATTGGAAAGTTTTGCGCACTGGTAGGCGATGTTGGAATAGACATACCTGTCAAGCAACACGAAACCGCCTTCTGAAAGGACTTTCTTCATCAGAGGAGCAGCTCCGTGCCTGTCCTCTGCGAACAGTAGGGCAACCAATTGAGGATGAACCGATTCGTTGCTTCCGAAATCCCCACGCAGGAAACGGCTGATCAGATCCCCATAAACAGGAGCGTCATATCTTGGGAAGTGGATGTACTCCAATTCCGGGCTTACCTTTTCAAGATACGCCTTTAGCTTCTTGACTTGTGTGGATTTACCAGCCCCGTCCAAGCCTTCCAGAACGACCAGCATAGTAGTAATAGTTAAATAATGACTTTGCCAAAGTTGAGGCAGCTCATTTTGCCTCTTTCTGATTATCACGAATCACAAAGATATTCATTTTTTGTCTATTTTTGTCCAAATTTATTTCATTATGGGGAACAACGTATCAAGAAATATCCAGGTGATGGGCATCGTCAACCTTACCGATGACTCATTTTTTGCGGGCAGCCGTAACCTCCGAGCGGATGGAACCTTTGACGAAGAGCTTTTTCGAGGCCGGGTTGTGAATATGCTTGAGTCAGGAGCGGACATCCTCGATCTAGGGGCATGCTCGACCCGTCCGGGATCTGATTCAATCAGTGGAGAGGAAGAATGGAAGAGACTAGAGCCGGCATTGAATATCCTAGCTTCAGAACATGCTGGAGTAAAGATTTCCATCGACACTTTCAGACCGGAAATCGTCAGCCGAGCCTATGACATCATCGGTCCTTTCATCGTGAATGATGTCAGTGGCGGATGCGAGGAGATGTGGTCGCTGCTTGGAAGGCTCGGTTTGCCGTATATTGCTATGCACACCCGTGGAACTCCTAAGAATATGCAGAGCCTAACCGACTATGACAATGTAACTGAAGCTGTCCGAGAGTTCTTTGTCGGGATCGCAGCCGAGGCAGACAAGCACGGTGTTAAGGATTGGATTCTGGATCCCGGCTTCGGTTTCGCCAAGACCGTGGAGCAGAACTGGCAGCTTCTTCGCGAGATGTCGGTGCTTCAGGAGTTTGGCAAGGTGATCCTTGTCGGTCTTTCACGCAAGAGTTTCCTGTTCAGACCTTTGGGCATCACTCCGTCCGATGCCCTGTCCGCCACTCAGGTCGCTGACTTCATCGCATTACAAAACGGAGCGGACATCCTTCGCGTCCATGATGTCGCTGAGGCTGTCCGCACCGTTAAACTTTATCGTTTGCTTTATGGATTGGCTATCTAATCCAACTTCTGCTTGATTTCAGTGATGATAAATGCTTCGATGCTGTCCCCGACCTTCAGGTCGTTGAACTTCTCGATGCCTATACCGCATTCCATTCCAGCGGAGACCTCCTTGACATCGTCCTTGCCCCTCTTGAGTGAGGCGAGTTCTCCGGTATAGACCACGATTCCGTCACGGATGAGTCTGCACTGTGACGTCTTGGCGATCTTACCATCTCTAACAAGACATCCAGCGATCGTACCGACCTTGGAAATCTTGAAGGTTTGCTTAACCTCAGCCGTTCCAGTGATCTCTTCCTTCTTGATAGGTTCAAGCATACCCTCGATACCATCCTTCACATCGTTGATCGCATCGTAGATGACGGAGTAGAGACGGATTTCGATTCCCTGCTCGTCAGCCAGTTTCCTTGCATCGGTCGAAGGACGAACCTGGAATCCGATGATGACAGCATCAGAAGCCTCGGCCAGAATTACATCTGACTCGGAAATCGCTCCAACGGCCTTGTGGATAACATTCACGCGAACCTGCTCGGTCGAGAGCTTGATGAGGGAGTCGGACAGAGCCTCCACAGAGCCGTCCACGTCACCTTTCACGATGACATTGAGCTCCTTGAAGTTGCCGATGGCGATTCTTCGTCCAATTTCTTCAAGGGTCATGTGCTTCTGGGTCTTGATGCCCTGGATGCGTAGCAACTGCTCACGCTTGTTGGCGATCGCCTTGGCCTCCTTCTCGTCGCTCATCACGTTGAACTTGTCTCCAGCGCTTGGGGCCCCGTTGAGACCAAGGATGGAAACCGGGGTAGAAGGGCCGGCTTCTTTCACTTTCTGTCCACGTTCGTTGAACATTGCCTTCACACGGCCGTAGTAACTGCCGCTCAACACCATGTCTCCGGTTCTGAGTGTACCGTCCTGCACAAGAACAGTGGCGAGATAGCCGCGTCCCTTGTCAAGTGATGACTCGATGACAGCTCCGACTCCATTCTTGTTCGGATTGGCCTTGAGGTCAAGAAGGTCGGTCTCAAGGAGTACCTTTTCAAGAAGCTTGTCCACATTGATGCCCTTCTTCGCGGAAATTTCCTGGCACTGGTATTTCCCTCCCCATGCCTCCGTGAGGATATTCATTTGCGCCAATTGCTGGTAAATCCTCTCAGGCTGTGCGCCAGGCTTGTCAATCTTGTTGATTGCGAAGACCATAGGCACTCCAGCGGCCTGCGCGTGGTTGATGGCCTCGACTGTCTGAGGCATCACCGCGTCGTCGGCAGCGATGATGATGATCGCAAGGTCGGTGAGCTGGGCACCACGGGCACGCATGGCGGTGAACGCCTCGTGGCCAGGAGTGTCAAGGAAGGTGATTCTCCTTCCGTCAGGAAGCTTCACGTTATAGGCACCGATGTGCTGGGTGATACCTCCTGCCTCTCCAGCGATGACATTTGATTTGCGAATATAGTCGAGCAACGACGTCTTACCGTGGTCAACATGTCCCATCACGGTGATGATCGGTGGCCTTGGAACTAGATCTTCTTCTCTGTCGGCCTGCTCGCTGCTTCCCTCAATCTCTTCGGTAAGATCAGCGGTGACGAACTCAACCTTGTAGCCAAACTGCTCAGCGACAAGGACAAGCGCTTCAGCGTCAAGTCTCTGGTTGATTGACACCATAAGACCGAGATCCATGCAAGCCTTGATGACCTCGTTGACTGGGGTGTTGTTCATGAGTGTAGCGAGGTCGTTCACGGTCACAAATTCAGTGACCTTGAGAACTTTCTTCTCGGCGATCTCCTGTGCCATTTCCTCTTGGGATTTGGCCGCAGCCTGCTCCCTCTTTTCCTTTCTGTATTTGGCTCCGAAGTTGTTCTTTTTGTTGTCGTTCATCCTAGCGTAGGTCTCCTTGACCTGCTTCTGGATTTCCTTCTGCATTGCCTCCTGCTCCTCTTCGGTCATGGCAGGTTTGAAACGATCCGCTCCACGGCCTCGTTTCTTTCCTCCCTTGCCCTGCTCCTGAGCCTGCTTGGCATTCTTGTTTTTGTCTTTGCGAGAGCTGTTGTCGGCTTGTTTGCCTTCCTTTGCCACATCGACCTTCTGGCTTCCCTTGGCGATTCTCTCCCTCTTCTTGTTCCCTCTTTTTGGCTCGAATTGGGACAAATCTATCTTTCCGAGTACTTTGAGGCCAGGTGTAGAACTCTCTTCTTTAGGTTTCACTTCCTTGACTTCGTGTTGTGGCTGTTGTTTAGCCCTTGCTTGTTCCTCTTTCTGCTTTGCGGCAGCTGCAAGTTTCTTCTCGTGCTTGCTCATTTGTCTCTCACCGCCATGAAATGCCTTTCCTGCTGCCGGGGTTGTTGGCTCAGGAACGTTTTCTTTGACAGTTTCTACCTTAGGGGTTTCTTTTTTCGGCTCAGGAGCAACCTCTTTCTCAACTTTCGGTTCTTCTGCCTTAGGAGTTTCAGCGGGAACCTCTATCTCAGGCTTGACTTCTGGCTCTTCAACAACAGGCTTTGCTTCGGGCTGAGGCATTGGCTCCTCCTTTACTTCTGGCACAGGTTCCGGCTCCGGTTCTGGCTCTGGTTTTTGCTCTGGAGCGGCTTCCGGCTTTGGCTCTACCGGAATAAAGATGGTAGTCTTTATGACAGTCTCTCTGACTGGCTCATCATCATCTTCTTCTTCCTTGGCATTTTCCTGCTGTTTCCTTGATGTCTTCTCAAGAATTTCATTGAGCTTGATGTCAACCTTTTCAGAAGCCTGTTTCAACTCCAAGTCCTTTCCGAATTGCTTTCCAATCTCAGGGAGTAATTCGTCTGATATCTTGGCATTTGGATTAGCCTCGACTTCAACTCCCTTGCTGTTAAGGAAATCCACAAGGCTCTGAAGTCCGATGTTATACGTTTTTATTATTTTGTTTAGTCTGATTTCTGCCATATTCAACCCCTTTAAAATTATTATTGTCCTCTAGCTATCAAGGAACTATTCTTCAAATTCGGCTCTCAGGATCCTGAACACCTCTGCCACGGTCTCATCCTCAAGGTCGGCTCTCTTGGCGATGTCTTCTGGAGAGAAGGCAAGCACGCTTTTGGCAGTGTCGCATCCGATTGCTTCCAGACGATCAATTACCCACTGGTCGATCTCGTTGCTGAACTCACTCAGAAGAACATCCTCTTCCTCCTGTGCCTCATCCTTAGGAAGCTCTCTCCAAACTTCAATCTCCCTTCCGACAAGCATTCCAGCGAGTTTGATGTTGCAACCTCCGCGTCCGATACCCTTCTTGACCTCATCCGGCTGCATGTAAACCTTGATTTTGTCCTCATCTGAGTTCCCGAGATCAATTGAGGACACTCTTGCAGGGCTGAGAGCCCTCTGGATGAGAAGTTGAGTGTTGTTCGTCCACTGAAGTACATCAATGTTTTCATTGCGAAGCTCGCGAACGATGCCGATAATTCTGGATCCCTTAACACCGATGCAGGCTCCAATCGGGTCGATTCTCTCGTCATAAGACTCAACTGCAACCTTGGCACGCTCACCTGGAACACGAACAACTTTCTTGATGGTGATGAGACCATCGAATATTTCAGGAACCTCGTGCTCGAAGAGCTTTTCAAGGAACTCGTTGGAAGTTCTGGAAAGAGTGATGTAAGGAGTGGTGTTGTTTTTCATCTCCACGCTCTTTATGATTGCGCGGATGGTGTCTCCCTTCTTGAATCTTTCTCCAGGAATCTGCTCGGCTTTAGGAAGATGCAACTCGTTGTTGTCTTCATCCAAGATGATGACCTCCTTTGACCATGTCTGATAGATTTCTCCAGTAAAGATTTCTCCAACCTTGTCCGAATAAGCCTTGAAGACATTCGCCTTGTCGATGTCCATGATTCGGCCTTGGAGATTCTGCCTGATGTTGAGGATTCCTCTTCTTCCGAAAGAAGCGAGGGAAAGCTTTTTGGTATAGACGTCACCGATTTCGTAGTCATCGTCCCCAGTCTCGGCCTTGATTTGATCCAAGGTAATTTGTGTGTTAGGATTCTCAACCTCCTCCACGATGTCGAAGTTCTGGTAGATTTCGCAGTCTCCCTTATCGACATTGATGATGACATCGAAATTGTCAGCAGAGCCATAGGTTTTGGCAATCTGTGTGAGGAACACGTCCTTCAAGACGCCCATCATCACAGGTCTGTCAATGTTCTTCTCCTCCTTGAAGTCCTTGAAGGCGTCAATCAGAGTGATTTCTTCTTTCTTTTCCATGATTATATTCTTGTATTTTTATTTCTTGAACACGATGTGAGGAATGACGGAGTTTACCTCATCGAATCCGATTCGGTCCTCATGCTCCACGAGCTCCTTCCGTTTTTTTCCTTCGACAGCCTCTTTTTGTGAGTAGCGGAGGCATATTCCTTCTTTATTCGCTTCCGTGAGTACTCCGACTATTTTCTTTCCCCCTTTGAGCCTCACTTCCACGGAGGATCCGATAGCTTTCTCGTATTGCTTCAAGACCTTGAAAGGCTGGTCAAGTCCCGCTGAAGTGACAGTAAGGGAATAGTCTTCCGCATCCTTGTCGAAAGCATCAAGGAACGCGTTGTTGACGCTGACACAATCCTCAAGATCAATGTCTCCAACCTCTTTTTCGATGGTCAGGACAACATCATTGTCCTGGCTCACTGTGACATCCACAATGAAACATCCGCGAGAGCGGACGGCCTCGTCAATAACGGAGAGTATCTCTTCCTTTTTCATAAATCAATAGTTTTACAAAACAAAAGATAGGAGACGCTTTCGTCCTCCTATCTCTCACAACGATGCAAAGATAAGAATATTTTAGTGAATATGAAAATAAATTGCTTTCTTTGCAGAACGTTTGGTAAAATTTGAAGAATTTAACGCGCCATAAAAGATGGAATTTACCGCAAAGCAATTGGCTCAGGTGCTGAAGGGAACCGTTGAGGGCGACCCTCAGGCAACAGTCACATCATTCGCGAAGATAGAGCATGGCAAACCAGGGCAGCTCTGCTTTTTCGCAAATCCGAAGTACGAGAAATATGTTTACACATGCAGGGCGAGCGTCCTGCTGGTCAATAAGGATTTCACCCCCAAGGAGGCTGTGACATCAACCATGGTAAGGGTTGACGATGCCTACAAGTCACTTGCGGACCTTCTTAAATATGTCTCTACTCAGAAGCGTACCGACAAGAGGCACAGGGGTTTTCGTTCATCATGGTTTTTGACTACAAAATTTGGAAAGAAGGTTTATCTTGGAAGCCATTCTTACGTTGGTCATCATGCAAAAGTAGGGGATTACACCAAGATCTACGAGAATGTCTATGTCGGAGACAACACGGTGATTGGCTCGCATTGCATTATTTATCCCGGTGTGGTAATCTATCCTGGTATGGTGATCGGTGACAACGTGATCATCCACGCCAATGCTGTCATTGGTTCTGATGGCTTCGGCAACGCCCCGCTTCCTGACGGAACTTGGGAGAAGATTGAGCACATCGGCAATGTGGTCATTGGCAACAATGTGGAGATCGGAGCAGGAACAACCATCGACAAGTCCGAGATGGAATCCACCATCATCGGCAACGGTGTGAAGATCGACAACCTCTGCCAGATTGCCCACAATGTCCAGATCGGAGACAACACTGTGATGGCTGCCCAGTGCGGCATCGCAGGTTCCACAAAAATCGGCAAGAACTGCATCCTGGCTGGTCAAGTCGGCATAGCAGGGCATCTGAATATAGCTGACAACACCACGATCGGTGCCCAGTGCGGTGTGATCGGGAATATTCGTAAGTCAGGTCAGGTTTTCCTTGGCTCACCGGCCCTTCCTCTGAAAAACTACCTCCGCAGCTACGCTGTCTTCAAGCGTCAGGGAGAGGAATAGTAGCCATTTGCTACGAAGTGGCGAAGTAATCCTTGAATATTCAAAATTTCATTGCTATCTTTGCAGACTGCTGTATTTTACGCAGTTTGCAAAAGATTGATTTATGAACCTAAATAAGCAAAAGACCCTTGCCACTGAATATGCTTTTCAAGGCAAAGGACTTCATACTGGGAAAGTGTCAAACATGGTTCTCCGGCCTGCTCCGGTGGACACTGGAATTGTATTCCATAGGACAGATCTTGGTGAGATGGCTGTGGTTGAGGCACTTGCTGAGAATGTGTCTTCCACTGCCAGAAGCACAACAATTTCAAAAGGAGACGCTTCAGTCGCTACAATTGAGCACTTGATGTCCGCTCTTACCGGAATGGGCGTCGATAACGCCATTGTCGAAATTGATAATGTTGAGGTTCCGATTTTGGATGGCAGTGCCCGTTATTATGTAGAGGCGATTTCCAAGGATGGCCTTAAAGAGCAGGAGGCAGAAAGAAGGTACATCACGATTCCTGAAGAGATTGAGGTAAGGGATGAGAAGACAGGTTCCTATGTGAGAATAACCCCGGCTGATGCTCCATCCATGGACATCACGGTAGATTTCGGCTCAAAAGTCCTTGGAGTTCAGACTGCCCACTGGGACGAATCGACAGATTATGCAACCCAGATTGGTCCATGCCGCACATTCGTCTTTTTCCATGAGATTGAATATCTTTTCCAAAACAATTTGGTGAAAGGAGGCGATGTCGATAATGCGATTGTGATTGTCGAGCATCCGGTTCAGCCTGAGCAGATAGAAAGGCTGTCAGCATTGTTCAATGTTCCGAAACTGTCTATTAATGACAACGGGTACTTGAACAATCTTCAGCTCCATTTCCCTAATGAGTGTGGTAGGCACAAGTTGTTGGACCTTATCGGAGACCTAAGGCTAGCTGGAGGGTACCTCAAAGCCAAGGTCACAGCGTTCAAGCCGGGTCACACCATCAACACACGGACAGCTGCGGCAATCCGTGAGAAAATCAGAAAATAAAACATTTGAATATGAACAAAATTTCACCGTTGGCGTCAGTCAGCCCGAACGCAAAGCTTGGCGATAACATTGAGATCGGCCCTTTTGCGTTCATAGATGAAAATGTAGAGATCGGAGACGGATGCGTGATCCAGCCTAATGCTGTGATTTACCCTTATGTTAAGATGGGAAAGAACTGTCATGTTTTTCCGGGTGCTGTTGTAGGTGCCATTCCTCAGGATCTAAAGTATGAAGGGGAGATTACCTATGTTGAGATAGGCGATAATGTTACTATCCGTGAATGCGTTACCATTAACCGTGGAACAAAAGCAAGCGGAAAAGGTGTGACAAAGATTGGCAGCAACACATTGCTGATGTCTTACGTCCATGTCGCTCATGACTGTGTTGTCGGAGAGCACTGCATCTTGGTCAGCTTCGTTGGCATTGCTGGGGAGACAGTTGTTGATGATTGGGCAATTGTAGGAGGCGGTGCTAAGGCTCACCAGTTTTCAAAGATCGGTTGCCACGCCATGGTCGGTGGAATGTCCAAGATCAACAAGGACATACCTCCTTACGTCCTCTGTGGCCGAGACCCTATCTGCTATTCTGGAGTAAACATTGTCGGTCTTCGTCGTCGTGGCTTCTCGGCTGAGGTCATCCGCAACATTAAAGACATCTACGACACGATCTATTTCTCCGGCTACAACATCACCGATGGTTGCGCCAAAGTTGAGGCCGGATTCCCTCAGAGCGAGGAGCGTGACACCATTCTGAATTTCATCAGAAGCTCGAAGCGTGGAATCATCAGGGCAAACGACTCCCACGAGAAAGGAGAATTTGAATAGTAGTGAAGAAACTCCCTTGCTGCTTAGTGTGGCATGGTTTCCTCCGATTAGCTATTTCGCATTGATTGCTAAAGACTTCATCTTGTCCCCGGACAGGGTGAAGCCTTCTGTTGTTTACCTTGAGGCTTGCGAACATTATCAGAAGCAATCATGGAGAAACCGTTTCCGCTACTATGCAGCCGACGGTCCTCAAAGCCTGAACTTTCCGATTGTTCACGAGAGTGGTACTCACGAACTGCCGATCACTAGGATCAAGGTGGATTACTCGACTCCTTGGCTAATCCGTACCGAGCGGGCGATTGCCTCCGCCTACGAATCTTCCGCCTATTTTGAATATTACAAGGATGAACTCTTCGCCATTCTGGATTCACGACCAGAGACGTTATTCGACCTTGATCTTCAATTGATTAAATTTTTCCTCCGAAAGACCGGCATCTCGGTGGACCTGAGAATGACTTATGAATATTTCCCCGTCCGTTCCCGCGAGATTCCTGTGGACACGGGCCGCTACGGGTTGGACTACCGTGAGATTATCCATCCGAAACGCCCTGACAACATCCTTAAAGATCTGAATCTGAAAAAACCGTACTTTCAGGTCTTTGCCCCAAAGTACGGTTTTGTTCCGAATCTTTCAATCATGGATCTTCTATTCAATGAAGGTCCTGACTCAATCTCCTATCTTAAAAACCTGTAGATTTCCGTTCACTAAGCTTGTCGGTCACTGAGCTTGTCGAAGTGACCGACAAGCTTCAATCTGAATTCTACGTCAGAACCTCCACCCGAATGTCGCTGTGATGCTGTAGATTTCCCTCTTGTTGAGAATCATTGGTGTGTACAGCCCTTCAATATATTCGGCGTAAGGGGAGATATACTCATCAGACAACGTCATCATCCTTGCCGCGATGTCAGCAAAGAACGACCCGTTTGATGAATATCCAAGACCGACAGAAAAAGCGTTGATCCTATCATTCAGCTTAGTCTTCAGGTCTCCGTTATAAACATATTCAGGAGTGGTTGTGAAGTTGTACCCCGCGCGCACAGCAAGCTCAGGGACAGGCTTGAACTCAGCACCGAGCCTTATCATGTGCGACACGCCCATGCAGTCGCGAATCTCATCGTTCACGTCATCGAAAGAGCTGTCCCAGTTGCCTTCCTTACTCATGAACTTCATTGTGCTGTAGTCGGTCATCTCGTAGTCTGCGCTCAGAAGGGCCATTCCTGCAAAGGTGAACGCAGCTCCTGCATTGAGCCTGTATGGTGAACGAATCCTGTACGAGTAGTTGCCTTCCGGAGTCTGGGCCGACCCATTGAATTGAGAGTGAGTATAGTTGACATTCACGTCGTGACGCCAACGCTCGTTGATTTCCATAACTGTTGGAGTTTGGACAGCAGCTCCAAGACGTACTCCATCAGCTGGTGTGAAAAGAAATCCAATCTTCCCATAAACACCGCTGCCTTCAGCTACGTAGGAATAACGTGTGCGATAGCTGTCAAAATTAGTACTGCCCTTCTCCCCGAAATCAATCGGAAAGTTTTCAGGATCTTGTGCAGCTTCTTTGAAATACTCGTCGAAATCATAGTTAAGGGATGTGATTCCGAGATTCACTCCAAGGAAGAATTTATGGCTGAAATTGAATCCGACATTCAAGATTGCATCGTATTTACTTCCTGTCACCTTGCGACCGTAGGCTTGATTAAGCTTTCCACCGAGGATCACATCGTAGATGTAATTTCCGTCCTCATCCATTTCGCCTGTAGGCTCGCTTCTTTCGGTGGCTGCGATGTAGCGCCAGTAGTAGCTCGGTTCCTTTGAGTCCCCATAGTTGGCAATCGCTCCTGCTTGAGCGTTCGCTATGACGTTCCATGGGGCGAACTGCTTTCTGTCATCCGCATTGTAGTAGGCGTTGTCCCAGATGTCAATCTCATTGTTGTTCGCATCGCGGAAGCCGTTCAAGAAATCGATGTCGAATCCATCAGCAGCCACGGCCATCGAACTCAGGTAGCTTGTCTTGTCGTTCTGCCCTCCTGCCTGCACTTGCCCCGTGAAGTTGTTTGTTCCGTTGAACAAAAAGCCGTATGTGATGGCCGTCAAACCGCTACGATTTCCTGTGGACCAGTTGAAGGTGGCTCCGATGTTAGGTAGTGTCACTCTGGCTAGGTTCTTTGTCCGCTCGTTGAGGAATATGTCACTGCCGCCTGTCGGATAAGCACTGTATGATGAACTCATTGAGCTTATCGTAAGATTAGGAGAAATCGTGAACTGTGAATATCCCGCAACAGCAGACCCGGCAGGGTTTATCCCGATAGATCCAAGATCACCGCCAACAGCGGTCATTGCGTTGCCCATTCCGATCGACCTTGCTGTTCCGTAATAGTTGTTTTGGCTGAATGTCAGCGCATCGTACATGGTCTGAGCACTGACTATTGTTGCCGTCGTGGACAGCAGTATTGTGAATATTGCTTTTTTCATTGTCTGTAAGATTATTGAGTTAATGGTACTTACCTTCTACCTCCGCTGCTTCTAGATCCGCCTCCACTGTAAGATCCACCTGAACTTCTGGAAGAGCCTCCACCAGAGTAGCTACGGCTTGAACTTCCGGAAGAGAACGAACTTGATGAACTTCTGCTTGTCGAGTAACTACTAGAACTCCTTGAGGAAGAGCCGGAAGAGTAGTCGCTGCTTGAAGATGACCTATAAGATCCTGATGACCTATAGCTGCCTGAAGAGCTTCTGCTGGAATTGCCGCTTGAATAGCTTCCAGTGGATGCTCCACTAGCACTTCTACTACTAGCAGGTCTCGAGTACATCATTGAGGAAGACGAAGAAGATGACCGGCTTCCACCATAAGAAGACCTTACGGATGAGGAACCATTTGACCTTACCGTGCTTCCTGCTGAGGATCTTACGGACGATGATCTCGAAGACGTTGATCTGACAGAAGATGAAGCTGGCCTATTAACAGAAGAAATCGAGGTCCTTGTGCCACCAGTGCGTCCGCTTAGGCTTGATGATCTAGTTGTTGACGCGGAAGATCTGGTGACTGATCCGGAACCGCTTCTGGATCTGGTCATAGAAGAACTTCTAACACCTGCGCTCCTTGAAGATGAACCTATCCCGCTTCTCCTGCCAGAACCTGTTGTGGTCAGACGTGGAGTATAGACTCTGCCACTGCCCGGACCGAAGAAATCATGGTCGTGGAAGTGATTTGGACCATAGCCCCATCCACCGTGGCACCACGGATCATGCCATCCGCCATACCAGCCACCGTACCAACCACCGTACCATCCGCTGTAGTACCAAGGATCCCAGTACCATGGGTCGTACCATCCGCTGTAATACCATGGATTGCTCCATCCCCAAGAATATCCATAGTACCAAGGGTCATAATACCAAGGTGAGTACCAGCCACCGTAGTACCAAGGATTCGCGCCCCAATAGATTGAGGTGTAGAATGGGCGGTTCCATGAGTACCATGAAGTCGCGTACCAAGGTTGATAGGCCGCCCATGTGTCAAATCCGTTGTCGTAAAGATAGACGGATGTCGTGTTGTTTGTGTTGTTGAAATCTATTCTCGCTGCTTTGTTCTCAGGGATAAACAGAGTGTCCACCTTCTCTCCGCTTTTCATGAAGATAGGGGAGGCCTTTGTCTTAGCCACAAGAAGGTCGGTCTCCTCATCGTTTGCGGAGGCTACGGCTTCTTCAACCTGATGAACCTTTGCCTTGGAGGTATAGTAGATTCCGTCCTGATACTTCTGTCTGGAAGCATCGGAAGCATATTGCGCTGCTGAACCGCACGAAGTCAGTGCCAGAAGCGCCGAGATAAAGAGGATTGTGCGTGTTTTCATTTCTGAATCTCCTATATTTGACAATTAATTCGTAACTTCGTGGCCGCATACCAAGGTGTTGGCCACACAAAAGTTCTCTGATGAACAAAATCCATACCTTTCGGAATATTGCACAATAATAAGAATAATTGACAAAAACAGCAAAAGAATAATGGCAAAGGAAGTGACAAAAAGGTCTGAGAACTATTCTCAGTGGTACAATGATTTGGTCGTGAAGGCAGATTTGGCGGAGCAGTCCGCTGTCAGGGGATGCATGGTCATCAAGCCGTACGGCTATGCAATTTGGGAGAAGATGCAGCATGTCTTAGACAAAATGTTCAAGGAGACTGGAGCTGTTAATGCTTATTTCCCGCTTTTTATCCCAAAGTCGTTCTTTAGCAGAGAGGCCGAACATGTCGCGGGGTTTGCTAAAGAATGTGCCGTTGTCACTCATCATAGACTTATGAACGACCCGGATGGAAATGGTGTTGTCGTTGATCCATCCTCAAAACTTGAGGAAGAGTTGATTGTAAGGCCGACTTCCGAGACAATCATTTGGAGTACCTACAAGAACTGGATCACATCATGGAGAGACCTTCCTATCATGTGCAACCAGTGGGCGAACGTTGTCCGCTGGGAGATGCGCACAAGGCTTTTCCTTCGTACCGCTGAGTTTCTCTGGCAGGAGGGCCACACTGCTCATGCTACCTCTCAGGAGGCTCAGGAAGAGGCAAAGAGAATGGTCGGAGTCTATGCCAAGTTTGCCCGTGAGTTCATGGCACTGCCTGTGATTGTGGGGCACAAGAGTCCTAACGAGAGGTTCGCTGGAGCCCTTGATACCCTTACGATAGAGGCAATGATGCAGGACGGAAAGGCTCTTCAGGCAGGGACCTCACATTTCCTCGGCCAGAATTTCGCGAAGTCATTCGATGTGAAATACACCGACAAGGAAGGACAGCAGCAATATGTCTGGGCTACATCCTGGGGTGTCTCCACAAGACTCATGGGAGCCCTCGTGATGGCCCACGGTGACGACAACGGACTCGTCCTGCCTCCGGCCCTTGCTCCTATCCAGGTCGTGATGGTTCCGATCTTCAAAACAGACGAGGAGCACACAAGGATTCTTGAGAAAATGGCCCAGTTGAAACAGGCCCTTGAGGCTGAGGGGCACACTGTCAAGATTGACGATCGAGACACCCTGCGCCCTGGATTCAAGTTCGCTGAGTGGGAACTAAAGGGAGTTCCTGTCCGTTTGGCCATGGGACCTCGCGATCTTGAGAATGGTACGGTCGAGGTTCACAGAAGGGATACCCTTGAGAAACAGACTGTTGCTCTCGAAGGACTGGATAAGTCTATAGCAGCCCTTTTGGACGACATCCAGAAGACGATTTATCAGAAGGCGTTCGACTTCCGCGCGTCACACGTCGAGAAGTGTGACGACTGGGAGGAGTTCAAGGCCAAGATCGGAACTGGCAAATTCTTGCTCTGCCATTGGGATGGCACTGCCGAGACCGAGCAGAAGATCAAGGACGAGACAAAGGCCACAATCCGATGCATCCCTGTGGACAGTTTTGTCTGCGAGGAGGAAGGCAAGGACATCTATTCTGGCAAACCTTCGAAGCAGAGGGTTGTCTTCGGAATAGCATATTAATCTCTTAAATAAACTTACTATGAACATGAAGGTGCTTAGATGTGCAGTCCTGTCAACGGTTTCCGTACTGTTGTCCTTTGTGGCTTATGCCCAGAATGACTCAGGAAGAAAAGATGCCCAATCTGCTGCGGCTGCGGCTGCAAGGTTGCTGACCCAGACTGAGGAGACAAAGGTAGTGGCTCCGAAGCCTGACTATTGGAGCAAATCACTCATGACGAATCTCAACTTCGTCCAAAGCAGTTTTACCAATTGGGCGAAAGGAGGTTACAATAACTATGCTCTAAGCACCTACATTGATGGCAACGCCAACTGGAAAAAGAATGAGATGTACTGGAACAATCGTCTCCAGCTTGACTACGGTTTCCTTTACTCTGCGGATAAGCCGATTATTCAGAAGAATAAGGATAGGATCCTTTTTGAGAGTACTTGGGGCTACAGGGCCACAAAGACATTGAACTATTCTGCGAAGTTTACTTTTCTCAGTCAGTTTGCCAACGGTTACAGCTATCCTACTCCAGCGGTAGAGGGGGATGAGGAGCCTTCAAGCAAGGATTGGAGGAATGCCAGAGTACTTAAGTCGAGCCTGCTTTCTCCGGGAACGGTGAACTTGGGACTTGGTATCGACTGGGTGCCAAGTAAATGGCTGACAGTCAATTTGGCCCCTATCACGGGAGGCTTCACCATCGTTGGAAATGAGAAGCTGAGAAAAAACTATGGTATGGAGAGGCGGAAGAAGTACAAGGATGAGGATGCCTACAAGGATGAGAAAGATGAGAAAGGAATATACTACACGACAGGCAATTACTACAAGCCTGCCCGTTTCGAGTTCGGTGCCCAGCTGACAGCAGACGCAAAATTGAAGATTAATGACAACTTTGAAGGTTCCACGCATCTTCTCCTGTTTTCAAACTACCTCAAGAATCCGCAGAATCTTCGTGTGAACTGGGACACCCGCATGATGTGGAAACTCAGCAGATTCTTCTCGTTGAACATAACAACGAACCTCATCTATGATGACACGGTGCTGATCACGGACAAGGATCATGAGGACTGCAACGGACACAGGAGAACTCAGTTCGCCCAAGCTCTCCAGTTCGGCTTCACCTACACGTTCGCAAGCAAGAAATAGATTTCCTGAATATGCAGGAGCGTTTTGACAGAATCCTGAAAGGATTGCTTCACGATGGTGAGGCGGTCCTTTTAGCTGTCAGTGGCGGCATTGACTCAATGTGCATGGCTAATCTGTTTCTCAATTCCACCGCCAAAGTTCGTTTCGCGTTGGCTCACTGCAATTTCCATTTGAGGGGAGAGGAGAGCGACTCGGACGAGGCACTTGTCAAGGAATGGGTTGAAAGACACGGGATCATATTCATTAAAAAGGATTTCGACACTCGCGGGTACGCTGCATCGAAGAGGATCAGCATTGAGATGGCAGCCAGGGAGTTGCGCTATGATTGGTTTGCTGAGGTATGCCGCGAGCGGAAATTTTCTGCTCTGGCGGTAGCTCACAATGCCAACGACAATGCTGAAACAATGATTTTGAATATGTTGCGTGGTACTGGGGTAAAAGGCATGACGGGAATGCGCCTCGGTTCGTCCCTGCCGAATTCGGAAGCTCGACTCATTCGACCGCTTCTTGGTTTTTCGAGGAAGGATATTCATGAATATTCAGTTTCGCATGACCTTCGGTGGCATGAGGACAGTACAAACGCTGATTCCGCCTACAAGCGCAACTGCATTCGCAATGAGATATTCCCCCTCTTTGAGAGACTTAACCCATCTTTCCTTACTACTTTGAACGAGGACATGGGTCGGTTTTCTCAGGTTCAATCCATTGCTGATGAATATGTCCGTTCGGTTTCACAGGAGGCCGTTTGCCCAGACTCCGATGGCCTTCCTGTGATTGATCATAAGAGACTGGCATCGAAGAAGAATTGGGAATATGTCCTTTTCCGCATTCTAGAGCCTTTCGGGTTCACCTCCACTGCGGTCGCGGATCTCGCGGCTGTTTTGAAAAGTAGAGGGACTGTCAGCGGAAGGAAGTTCTTTGCAAGTGAATATGTTGCTGTGACTTCGGCTGAAATAATTCAGGTGATTAGGTCTGTGGACTTTTCGGGCGGTCACTTCGGCAAGCTCAGTGACCGATCCGCTCAGGTCTCAGAGCCTGCCGAAGCGACTGGCGTGACAATCAAGGGACCAGGGATATATTCATTGAATGGGACTAGAATCTCCGTCTCATTGTCAGATGACGTGAAGAATGTGAGGACCGTTCTTGGCGAGACGAAATTCGACACGGCCAAGATTCCTTTCCCTTTCACAATAAGACATTGGCAACAAGGTGATTGGATGCGTCCGTTGGGCATGAAAGGTCGCAAGAAGCTGAGTGATATATTCGTTGACCTTAAGTTCAGCCTTCCGGAAAAGGAAAAAGCCCTCATCGTTGCCGATGAAGGCTCTCATGTCTTAGCTTTGGTCGGTCACCGCATTGATGACTCGGTCAAGGTGACGAAAGATTCGACTTCCGTCACCGTAATCCGCCTTATCTGATTTCTATTTCGAAAGGCATTCTCGCGAAAACGAGGTCCCCTTGTCCTTTGTTCCAAGACTTCTGCCACATTAGAAGTTCTTTAGCAAGATTCTCCAGTGGAGTACCTTCCAGAACGTTTGCAACTGTCTCTTCCGAATCGCTTGCCATGCCGAGCTGCTGCATCAATTGCTCCATGAAAGTCAGCGGCTTAGGATAGCTGACGATTCCCCAGTTTTGGAGGTCTGGGTCGCCTGCCATTGATGCGGTGTAGCTGATAGCATCCTCCAACGTTCCGATCTCATCCACAAGCCCGATCTTTAGTGCATCGGTTCCTGTCCAGACACGTCCTTGCGCAATCTCATCGACTGCCTCGTAGGTCATGTCTCGTCCCTCGGCCACGATGCTGACGAAGTTGTTGTAGATGTCATCCACATAGACTTGCATCCATGCTGTTTCTTCAGCATCAAACGGCCTAGTGAGTGAAAGCATGTCAGAATGCTTGTGTGAATTGACCGGAACCATGTTCACATGTACCACGTCCTTGAGTGTCTTACTAAATTCCGGAATTGCAGAGAAGACACCGATAGACCCCGTGAGTGTGGTGGCATTCGAGAAAATGTGATCGCAACTGTTTGAAATCCAGTAACCACCGGAAGCTGCGTAGTCTCCGTAGGAAGCTATGACCGGTTTTACGGCTCTTGTGAGATCAATTTCTTCTTTGATTTTGCTAGCCGAAAGCACGGTTCCACCTGGAGAATTAACTCTAAACACGACGGCCTTGACAGATGAATCCGCCCGAACTTTTGCGATGATGCCTGCAAAACGGTCTCCGCTGATGTTGTTAGGATCCTCGCCTTCGACTATGTTGCCGTTGGCATAGATGACAGCAATCTTTTTCTTGGCGGTGAGATTAGGAATAGACTTCGCAGCGGCATAATCACTGAACTGAATGAATTTGACATCCTTGTACTTTTCCTTAGATGCAAGTGAAGCCAATTTGTCTTTATATTCTTCAACAGAAAGGACAGCATCGGCAAGATTGTGCTTGACCATGTCTTCAGGAAGAGCTATGGACAGGTGATCGATGAAGTAGTCAAGAGAATCGACATTGATGTTCCTGCTTTCAGCAGTCTCTTTTGCGATAGTTTCCCACATTGAGTCAATCATGGCTTGGTTTTGCTCCATATTCTCCGGGCTTGGTGCATTCTTGATGTAAGTTTCTCCGGCACTCTTGTACTTCCCGTGACGTATGAGTTGGAAATTGACTCCAAGTTTGTCAAGCAAATCCTTTAGAAACACCATTCTGCCACTGATTCCGAGGATAAAGTTGTTGCCTCCATGGTGGCTTGTAGTGTAGATTTTGTCAGCCACGGATGCGAGGTAGTAACTTCCGGAAGTGAACGTTTCTCCGTAAGCGACTACTGCTTTTCCGCTCTTTCTGAAATCCGTCAGCGCCTTGCGCAATTCCTCAAACTTGCTTAATGATCCAATACCGTCAGTTTTGACAAGGATGTATTTCACTCCAGGATCCTCTGCGGCCTTGTGGATAGCAGTCACAGCGTCAAGTACACCTACGGATGAGACCGTACTGCCTTGAACCGATGCAAACGGGTTGCTCTCTTGTGTCTGTTCCGTAATAACCACTTTGGACATGTCCAGAAGTAGTACACCTTCTTTAGGAAGGGCAGCGGATGAGCCTCCGGCAAGTGCACTTGTCGATGCTATCATAGAGCCAAGCATCATGAAAAACATGATGAATTTTACTATTCCCCAGATGAACAAGCCGCATAGAACGGCCAGCACCCATTTTACAAATTCTTTTGTGTTCATATTCCTGAAAACGTTTTGTTGCTTGTAATACTGTCAACGAATGCAAATTTAAGCATTTTCCTGATAGCTTCTTAAGAATCAAACATTATATTTGCAGTTGTTCTATGACTTTCTTGTTTGCTTCTTGTGAACAGACATCGAAAGTAAAGTGAAATGAATAGTCGTGGATTGTATGAAAAAGGCTTTGATGACATTAGTCTCATTGTTGATGGCAGTGAGTGCTTTCGCCCAAGTTGTTGACACCTCCTCAATTTACAAGGATAGGAAGGATAGTTTGAGTGCAACAGTTTTTGTCGGACATCAAGAGAACAGCATTTCCAGAGGAAAGACTTTAAGGACCGAACTGATCTCAGCTTCCGGACTTCAGAAGATGGCTTGTTGCAATCTTGCCGAGAGTTTTGAAAATTCGGCAAGTGTGACGGTCGGCTATTCTGATGCGGTAACAGGTGCCAGACAAATCAGGCTTCTTGGACTTTCCGGAACCTACACTCAGATGTTGGACGAAAATCGCCCTGTGATGAGAGGAATTACCGCTCCTTATGGGCTTTCCTACGTTCCTGGACCATGGCTGGAGAGCATCCAGATTGCGAAAGGCTCCCCGTCTGTGATCAATGGCCTTGAATCTATGACAGGACAGATTAACCTGGAACACAAGAAGCCGACAGAGGAGAAACCTCTTTTTATTCAGGCATCTATGATGAGTGACACAAAAGCAGATTTCAACGCTACCTCTGCTTGGCAGGTTAGTCCGACCGTC
The DNA here is from genome assembly GCA_934678915.1 of uncultured Bacteroidales bacterium. Classification (GTDB taxonomy): domain Bacteria; phylum Bacteroidota; class Bacteroidia; order Bacteroidales; family UBA932; genus Cryptobacteroides. The sequence continues at coordinate 5,264 of CAKUSF010000008.1, read as the reverse complement.
TATACGATTTTTCTTGGTCATGTCAGTGGGAATTTCAAGACTTATGACATGAATCACGATGGCTTCCGGGACGACCCTAAGATGTTGCAGTTCAATGTGGCGAATAGGTGGCTGTACTACACTCCGGAACTTCAGATCCGTTGGGGTGTGAAGGCTGTCAGCGATCACCGTCAGGGTGGAATGGATGGCTATGAAAAGGACATGGTCCTTCCTTCACCGTTCCCAGGAGATGCCCAAATGACCCCTACCGATGTTATTCCTTGGGGTACAGACATAGACAACAAACTCTTAAATGCCTACCTTAAGATCGGCAAGCCTCTTCGTGAGGACGGCTCATCTAGTATAGCCGCCATCGCGGACTGGTCATGGCAAAAAAGCGACTCATGGTTCGGAGCTTCATCTTACTTTGCGGAGCAGCAGTCGGGCTTTGTCAACTTGCTCTATAGGAACAAACTAAATGAATCCCACGACTTTACTATCGGACTTTCCGGTACGTTTGACCATATTGATGAGAATGTCGCTAAATTTGATTATGCCTTTTGGAAGTTAGTAGGAGGGAATGGACAGACTCCATATTCGGAAATCTCTGATCACTCCTTTGGAGGAGCTTATGGAGAATATACTTTCCATGCTGGGGAAATATTCACATCCATTGTCGGTGTGAGTGCAAATTGGTATAAGGGGAACGGATTCAAGGTGGCTCCGAGGGTGACGTTGAAATATTCACCAGCAGAGTGGATTGTCGTCAGGGCTAATGGTGGCAGGGGATTGAGATATGCGGATCCAGTCGCAGACAACATCGGGGTGATGTCAACCCACAGCAGCTTCAAGGGAGATTGCATGGAACGGTTGCTAGAGGATTCGTGGACATACGGAGGTAATGTGACATTCTACATGCCGTTTGGGGTTGACCCATCCAAAACATACATCAGTTTTGACTATTTCCGCACTCAGTTTTCGCGTCAGTTGATGGTGGATTACGAAGTGCCGAGAACTTCAGGCATTGAAGGTCGTGACATCTGGTTCTTTGATTCGGATGGAAGACGGTCATATTCAGATAACTGGCAGGTGGATTTTAATGTCGAGCCGTTCGATCGCTTTACTGTGTCTTTGACTGGGCGCTACACAAATGCCCGTCAGGAGAATTATGTTGGTGAGCTGGTGGAAAAACCTATGCTCAGCCGCTTCAAAGGAGTCTTGAATCTTCAGTACAAGACAAATCTGAGCCGCTGGATCTTTGATTTTACCGCTTCGGTGAACGGTTCTGCGAGAGTCTATGATTTTATGAAAGACTTGAAGGATAGTGATGGCTCGCTACTCTACGCTGATGGTCGCACCCCTGTTTACCCTTTGTTATATGCTCAGATTACCAGACGCTTCCGTGGGTTTGATATTTATGCCGGAGTGGAGAATATCACGAATTTCACCCAAAAGCATGTGCTGGTTGGTGACAGGAACTCTTCTAGAGAGTGGACCCCTTGGACTCCAGATTTCGATGCAAGCTGTGTTTGGGGACCTATTATGGGGCGTCGAATTAATGTTGGTGTGAGATTGACGCTTTGGAGAGCGACAAAGAACGATTAAATCATTATCTTTGTAGATTATGAAAAGAATATTATTAATTGCGTTGGCCGCTTTGACGTTGGCCACGCCTAATGTTTTGGCCGAAGTTCCGGTCTTTGGGTATGTTGCCGAAATGCCTGCTGACAAGAATGTTAGCGAGGTGGTTTTCGCGACCAATATGCATTGCGAGAATTGCGTTAAGAAAATTAAGGAGAACATTTCTTTTGTGAAAGGGGTGAAAGGGCTTGAAGTCTCACTTAAGAATCAGACTATCAAAATCAAGTACGATAACCGTAAGACCAGCGAGAAGGCTCTTGCGGATGCTATTAAGAAACTTGGCTACAAAGCTGAGAAAAAGGGAGAATAGAATATGGGTCAGAAACCATCAATTCCTAAGGGAACGCGTGATTTTGGTCAGCAGAGTATGGCCGAAAGGAATTATATCTTTGACACGATCAAGAAGGTTTTTAAGACTTTCGGTTATGCTCAGATAGAGACTCCAGCAATGGAAAATCTGTCAACCTTGCTTGGTAAATATGGAGAGGAAGGGGACAAACTTCTGTTTCGAGTTCTTAATTCCGGTGACTGTTTCTCAAAGGTTAACTTTGAGGATTATCGCACAGAAGACGGGACGGTGAACAGTGTCGCTCTTTCGAAAGAGGTCTGCGAAAAAGGTCTTCGCTACGACTTGACGGTTCCATTCGCACGTTTTGTCGTTCAGCATCAAAGTGAAATTTCATTTCCTTTTAAGCGCTTTCAGATCCAACCTGTTTGGAGAGCTGACAGACCTCAGAAAGGGCGTTACCGCGAGTTCTATCAGTGCGATGTGGATGTGATCGGCAGCAAGTCTCAGGTCAATGAGCTGGAGCTTGTACAGATTGTTGACAAAGTTTTCAACCTTCTGGATGTGAATGTCTTGGTGAAGATCAACAACCGTAAAGTCCTGACTGGTTTCGCTGAGATTTGCGGATTCCCCGACAAGGTGGTTGACATCACTGTGGCAATCGACAAATTGGATAAGATTGGCCTTGAAAGCGTTGAAGAGGAGATGCGCGATAAAGGCTTGACCGATGGCGCAATTGCTGTTATTGAGCAAATCTTGAAGTTGTCAGGTTCTACGTCTGAGAAATTGGCCTTAATGCGTTCTTTGATGAATGGAGGTTCCGCTTCGGGACTTGTTTCAGAGACAGGTTTGAAAGGGCTTGATGAATTAGAGGAACTGTTTGGCCTGATTGATGCCGCTGGAGTGAAGTGCCCTGTTGAGATTGATCTGTCTTTGGCGCGAGGACTTAACTACTACACCGGTGCAATCTTTGAGGTTAAGGCTCTTGACTATCAGATAGGTAGCATCTGCGGCGGTGGACGTTACGACAACCTTACCGGAATATTCGGTCTTCCTGACATGTCGGGGGTAGGCATCAGTTTCGGAGCTGATAGGATCTATGACGTTCTTAAAGGTTTGGACAAGTTCCCTAAGTCCTTGGCTTCTAGCACTACGCTTCTGTTTGCCTGCATGGGAGACAATGAACTTCGCTATGTTTTGCCTGTCGCTTCAGCCCTGCGCTCCGAGGGTATTTCTGTTGAGGTCTATCCAGATCCTTCAAAGTTGAAAAAGCAATTTGACTATGCGCAGAGAAAATCCATTCCATTCCTATCCATCAACGGAGGCAATGAAGTCGAGGCCGGAAGCATTCAGTTGAAGAACCTTGCTACCGGAGAGCAGAAATCCTTTGGCAAAGCTGACATTGCTGGGATGAAGGGATTTATGAATATGTAATCGCTTCATTAACAGCAAATAGGAATTCCCTTTCCAAATTTTGCACGTTACCAAAATTTGGAAAGGGGATTCCTATTTGCTTGCAACGGGTGATTTATATGTCATAGAAGTTATTTTGATTAGATTGTTTAAAGTGATGTACCTCAAAGAGCATTTCAAATAAGCCAAAACAGCTGCTTAGTCAGTTTTTATCAGTTTTTTTGCTAAAATAATTGCGATTAAGAAAAATCTTTGTACCTTTGTAGTCCAACATCGCGGGGTAGAGCAGTTGGTAGCTCGTCGGGCTCATAACCCGGAGGCCGAAGGTTCGAGTCCTTCCCCCGCTACTAGTTTACCGCAACAACTTGCATGACAAGGTTGCGGTATTTTTATTATTATTTCCTAATGATGCCGTGACGACGGCTTTGCAAATATTTATTATGGCAAAATTCGGTCTTATTGGCAACCCTATTAAGGGTTCTGGCAGCCCTGCACTGTTCGAGGCAGCGTATAAAAATGTAAAGGGCGCTGAATATTCCTACGACCTGATTGAAGGGAGTGACTTTGAAGCCTCTTTTCAGAAATTTACTGATGAATATGCTGCTGTCAATGTCACCGCCCCATTTAAGGAACTTGCATATTCAAAAGTTTTGGATTTGGCTCGTAAAGGCGAAGGAGCGGTTTCGGGACCAGCGGCCCGCATCGGGGCGACCAACCTTCTGGTTAAGGGTTCTAATGGAATTGAGGCGTATAATTCGGACTTTACGGGGATTGTGACTGCTGTTGTAGAGGCCTATTTTCCTGGCATTGTCGAGGAGTTCATAGGTAATTTTGGTGACAAGTTCTTCGTGAAGATGCACCAGTTTTTCCTGATGACGTTGAGCCGCACATTCAACCGTCAGCCTCAGGCACTTGTGGTCGGTTGTGGCGGTGCAGGAAGGGCTGCTGCTGTGGCTGCTGCTGAACTTGGATTCGCCACAATCCTGATGAATCGCACCATTGAAAAGGCTCAGGCGATAACTGATTCTTTACAGGAATATGGCTTCTTGCCTGATCCAATCTCAGATTTCAAGGAGGCTGTCAAGGAGTGTGATCTTGTGATCTACACCCTGCCGATGGCCTTGCCGGAGATCGCTGAGTTTACTGCCGATGATTTTGCCGGAGAGGATTCCGGCCAGAGAAAGGTCATCCTAGAGGCAAACTACAAGACCCCGTCTTTTGATGATGTAGCTAGGCAAAAACTCATATCTGCTGACTGTACCTACATCTCAGGCCATCGCTGGCTTCTCTATCAAGCACTAACTGGTTACTCCATCATGACCGGTCTCCAGCCCGACCTCAAGGCCATGTCGGAGGTCGTTTTCTAGGTCGCTGAGTCTGTCGAAACGACAGTGTGGCATCTGTGCGCTCAAGGTACATTTCTGCGCACCAGTTGCCTTTTTGCCGATGGTCGTGCGTCCAAAGGGCATTCCCACTCACCGACGTCGGTGAGTGGGGCCTATTCCTCTCTGTTCCATGCACACGCGAAGGGGATAAGACTATGATGCGTATCGTGCAAGTAGGGGTTTATAAGCTCAAATGTACGGTCAGACAAAAATCACTATTGCAAAATCAAAAACTATTGCAAAATCAAAATGGGGGGGGTATATTTGTAAAATTTTTAAGCATTAATTTACAAATGAAAATCAATTCTCTTAAACCTTACTCGCCTCCCGTCGTGGAAGTCCTGAACGTGGAACTGGAACAAAGCGTGCTCGGCAACAGTATTAGCACTGAAAGTCTGGAAGAAGAAACATACAATTGGTAATCACCAGGAAATTATGAAGGCAATTACAAAAGCGACAATGGCACTCGCGGCCCTGCTCGGACTTGCAGGCTGTGCCAAAGAAAACCTTAGCTCTCCAGAGAAGAACCTGTCCGGCAACACCACTGTGACATTGACAGC
>CAKUSF010000007.1 GCA_934678915.1 uncultured Bacteroidales bacterium | reverse complement strand
TTCCAAAGCGCATGGAAAACGAATGGCGTTGTTGGCGGGCTTTGCGAAATCTCCGTTGTCATCCCATCCGAAATGCCAAACTATGTCCGAGAGTGAAATCGGCTTGATGTAGCCGCTCCTTTTCGGATTCCTCTAAATGCTTCTGTGCGTGGATGTTCTGATTCTACGCACAGAAAGGTGTTTATTGGCATCCGGTGCGTAGAAACGGGATTATTGCGTACGGACATCCTATTCCTTTGCTAGAGGACAGAGGTTGACGGTTTGGTAAAAGGCTTGGGCTTCTTTCACCAGATTATCAACCAGCGTTTCCCTGACGCTCTCGGTGTGATGCCAAGGCTCGGTCAAAGTCACATCGAACTGCTGGATGCAGCGGACGGGTGAGAGGACGGTGAGGACATCATCACTGTAGTAGCCAAGGTCCTGATAGGTGGCCATGAAGGCTCTTTGGTTATATTCAGGGGCGAGGATGTTCTGCCCGTAGAACTTCGAGTCGTAGGAGAAGTGCAGCAGGGAGAAGACGGTCGGCATCAGGTCGATCTGGGAGCAGAGTTTCTCCACTCTTTGAGGACGGATGAAACCTGGGGAATATACTATCGCAGGGATGTGGTACTTGTCCACAGGGATGCTGGTCTTGCCGGCACTGGAGGCGCAGTGGTCGGCCACGATGACAAATACCGTGTTGCTGAACCATGGCTTGCGTGAAGCCTGGACGAGGAACTGCCCGATGGCGAAATCAGTGTACTTCACGGCAGCGGAGCGCGACTTCATCTCACCATCGTAGGTGATCTTTCCTTCCGGGAATGTGTACGGGCGGTGATTGCTGATTGTGAATATGATAGCGTGGAACGGAGTGCCGCTCTCAGCCTTCTTGTCGAACTCCTTCAGGGCAACTCTGTACGAATCCTCGTCGCAGGTGCCCCAGATGTTGGCGAACGTGATGTCCTCTTTCGGGTAGCTGGACTTGTCGATGATCTCGAAGCCGTTACCGGAGAAGTAAGTGCGCATGTTGTCGAAATAGCTGTCGCCCCCGTAGATGAATGAGGTGGTGTAGCCGTTGGCTCTCAGTACTGTTCCGATAGAGAAAAGGCCAGCGTTGTCAGGTCTTTTGATAAGGCTTTCCCCTGCGCTTGGAGGGAGGCAGAGGGTGAGGGCCTCAAGGCCTCTGACAGAACGGTTGCCGGCAGCGTAAAGGTTGTCGAACACGAGACTCTTCCCGATCAGTGTGTCGAGGTTCGGGGTGATTCCGTCCTCGTTGCCGTAGGCGGAGAGGAAGTCGGCACTCAGACTCTCTACAGCTATCACTACGATGTTCTTTTTGATGGGCGGGAGGGTGTCACGGATTAGTTGGGTTCCGGTCACTGAGCTTGTCGAAGTGACCGAATGTGCAGGCTCAGTGACTTGATTGCAAAGCGCGGTCTTGAGTGCCGATGCCTCATCGGCAGGAAGCATCTGGTAGAAACGGTCATATTCAAGAGTGCTGCTGCTGTACGCTTCAAGAAAGTTCCAGCACCCGTTGCATTGCAATTCCGTGGCGTAGTTGTTGGCACTCTGTAGGTTACGGTAGCTGAACCGTAGCCAGAAAAAACTGCCGGTGAACAGGATAGCATAGATGACGAATGTTGCCAGAAATGGAATAATACCACTGTTCCCGGCCTCACTGAAATCCTGTCTGCGGAATATTCTCCAGCAGATTAGCACTGCCACAAGCAGTACTCCCAGAACCATAGGAATTATCGGATAGGACTCCATAATATTCCCGATAACCTCATTTGTGTAAACCAGATAATCAACGGCAATGAAGTTGTAACGTACTCCGAACTCGTTCCAGAAGATGCATTCCGAGATGACATTGGCAATCATAAGGAATATGTACAGTCCCATCGTGAACAGCAGCCCGGCCTTGCACCATCCTTTCCTTATGCTTGGGATGAATAGTCTCAGGCAGAAGCTGCTGAGTAGCAGGAGAGACAGAACTCTAGCTATCGTGGGGACAACGGAACCATATTCAGTGAATATGTTGGACGGTAGGAATGAGTACACCGCGAAGGCGAGCAGGACTGCTCCAAGGACCACACTGAGGGGCTTCCTGTACTTCGCATCGTTAAGCGTTGCGTACAAAAGTACCGCTGGAGCGAGTGCGAGAATCGAAAAAGCTACATCGTTTATGAAGCCTAGGACAAAGATTTTCAGCCACTCCAAAGCTGTGAATCCGATGACAGTCGGAGGAACGAAAATCAGTATCACCCTTGTGATTAATCCTAAAACTGCTGAAAATGAGATGAATATGGGTGCGAATTTCCAAAACCAGTCTCGAACCTTTTGTGTTTTGCCATCGTCAATTATGAAGTTTCTGTCCATGTCAAGAAATGAAATATGATTATCAAGCCGCTAAGTTAAGGATTTCCGATGATTATTGCTAACTTTGTCCAATTATGAGTAAATCATTCATCTTGATGAAAAGGCATTTTATATTCACCGTACTTGCGGTGGTTCTTTTTGCGGCCCTCCCTATGGAGGCTCAGATTCGTGGATTCCGCCAGGAGCAGTTAAAGGAATGGGAGTTTAGTAAGGATGGCTCTGATTGGCAGACCGTTGCGGTGCCTCATTCGTATAATGCTGAGGACGGCCATTCTCCGTATTATTACCGTGGAAAGGCTACTTACCGCTGTGATTTGAGGATTACTGATGTCAAGAAAACCCACTACATTTTCTTTGAGGGAGCTGCTCAGGCCGCTGTCGTCAAAGTGAATGGAGAACAAGTGGCTATTCATAAAGGTGGCTACACCCCATTTTCAGTGAACATCACCGAGGCGTTGAGGAAAGGGGTCAACCGTCTTGAGGTGATCTGCGACAATTCCGAGGATGTGGAGATGGCTCCTGTCACCTCTGACTTCAACAAAAACGGAGGCCTGCATAATCCAGTTTGGCTTCTTGTGATGGAAGATGTCTATCTTTCTCCAGAAGACTACGGAATGTATCGGCTTCGCTGCGAGACTCCAGTAGTCACACCTAAAAAGGTCGTCACCAACGTCCGCGCAAAGTTGATCAACTCCGGCAATAGGGATGCCAACATCCTTGTCCGTGTCCAACTTCTTGAAGCTGATGGACGATTGGGCTATCAGGCAGATCGTGAGGTCCCGGTAGGAGCTTTCTCTGAATATGACTTTGACCATGAGTTTATCCTCTCAGGGATCCACTTCTGGGATGGAATGAAGGACCCGTACCTTTACACATTGAGGGTTGAATTGTTCAAAGGAAAAAGGATGATGGACATTGCCGAGACTAAGATTGGTTACCGCTCGATAGAAATGGACCCGGAAAGGGGTTTTATTCTGAACGGACGTCCTTATCCTCTTCGTGGTGTGGCCATGCATCAGGATTCTGATGGGAAGGCATCCGCTCTCACTCAATCCGACTACCGACGTGACTACCGTATTGTCAAAGAGTTGGGAGCTAATTTCCTTCGCTTGGCCCATTATCCTCATAATGATTTTGCATTCCAGCAATGTGACTCCCTCGGCATCATAGTTCAGACTGAAGTGCCATGGGTGAATGTTTGCGGTGAAGATGCAACTCAAGCCTATTTCAACAACATCCAGCATCAGATGAAAGAGATGGTGAGCAATCTCTATAACCATCCTTCCATCGCTTTCTGGGGCATGTGGAACGAGTTGGACACATGGGGCAACAATAATGACCTTCAGGGACAGTTCGATGCAGAAAGAGTGGCCAGAGAAACGGAAAGGCTTTACGACTACACCAAAGGATTGGACCCGGACCGCTTCGTGGGTTTCACCGACTGCTCAAGGTTAGCAAGGGACGGCTACAAGATGCTGAAAGGCGATTTCTGCTCTCAGAACATCTACTATGGCTGGTACTGGACTCCTAACGATTTCAGCGGTCTGTCCTCTTCGATGAAGAAACTCCACGAAATGAAGCCTGACATGCCTTTCAATGTTTCTGAATATGGAGTCGGCATCAACCCTTACTGTCATGTGTGGAACCCATCCGATGCGATTCGCGACAAAGATGAGGACAGCAAGCATTATGAGGAATATGGCAACCGCTTCCACGAGTCCTATGTCCGCCAGATCAAGGCTATGCCATGGCTTAACTTCACCTCAGTTTGGGTATTGTTTGACTTCCCTGTGGCGGCACGCCAAGAGGGGTACATGGACTCCGAGGACGGTGTGAAATTCGTCCGGAACAATGATCGCAAGTACATGAATGATAAGGGACTCGTCACCCGTGACCGCCTGACGAAGAAAGATGTGTTCTATCTCTATAAGTCTCTATGGAACAAGGACGAGACCACTGTCCACATCACATCAAGCCGTCTTAAGTATTTCCCTGCCGGACAGGATCTTCGCATCAAAGTCTATAGCAACGCCAAGTACCTCACCCTCTACCAGAATGGCCGCCAAGTGACCAGGATGACCTCTTCCGAGGAATCCAGTGGAGTTGTCTGGACATTCCCAGCCGTACGCCTCAAGACAGCGGAAGACACTTTCAAGGTAGTCTCCAACAACGGTGTCACCGATGAGATAACCCTAAAGAAAGCGAAATAAATCCCTTATGAATAACACTAAAATCGTATCAATTTCTGGAGTGGCGGCAATGTCGCCACTCTGGGCTTTTTTTGCTGTTGGTTGCGGGTCTGCTGACAAGGCTGAGGACAATGGCAAACCGTTGAACATCGTTTACATAATGTGTGACGATCACTCGTACCAGACGATCAGTGCCTATGACAGAAGGTATCTTGAAACTCCGAATATAGACCGGATTGCTGATGAAGGCGCAAGGTTCACCAACAGTTTTGTGGCCAATTCTTTGAGCGGTCCCTCACGCGCCTGTCTGCTTACTGGCAAGCATAGCCATAAGAATGGTTTTACGAACAACGAGCATGGGGTTTTTGATGGCAGTCAACAGACTGTGCAGCAGTTGCTTCGCGATGCTGGGTACACTACCGCGATGGTGGGTAAGTGGCATCTTGTGAGCGAGCCAACGGGCTTTGACTATTGGGACATTCTGACAGGTCAGGGTGACTATTACAATCCGGTGTTCATCAACAACGGTGTCAGAGAATGCGTTCCTGGTTATAGTACAAACATCGTGACAGACAAAGCTCTAGAGTGGCTGGAAAACGGACGTGACAAAGATAAGCCATTCTGCCTGTTCCTGCATCACAAGGCTCCACACCGCAGTTGGATGCCTGATCTTCAAGATCTTGATCTTTACAACGATGTGACCTATCCTTTGCCGGAGACTTTCTACGATGACTATGAAGGAAGAGTTGCAGCCGGGCTTCAGGAGATGAGCATCATCAAGGACATGAACATTGTCTATGACCTGAAGATGGCTGATCCAGAGAATGAGATCCATACTCCAGAGAATCCGGCCTTAGAGGAATATGGGCGTAGCCTTTACCTCCAGACTGGTGAGTTCCGCCCTGGACGGATGACCCCAGAGCAGCAAGCGGTGTGGGACGCACACTATGGGCCGATCATTGAGAAATTCAAGAGGGATAGTCTGAGTGGCAACGCTTTATCAGAATGGAAGTACCAACGCTACATGCGTGACTACTGCCGGGTGATCCACTCTGTTGACCGTAATGTGGGACGAGTCTATGATTACCTTAAGGAGCATGGACTCTTGGAGAACACCCTTGTCGTCTATACTTCCGATCAGGGATTCTTCATGGGAGAGCATGGATGGTTTGACAAGCGGTTTATGTACGAGGAGAGTTTTCGCACACCGCTTCTTGTCCGTCTGCCAGATTGCATGAACGGGCCAAGAGGCTGTGATATTGATGGCTTCGTCCAGAACATTGACCATGCCGCCACCTTCCTTGATCTTGCAGGTGCTCCCATTCCTGAGGATATTCAAGGAGAAACTTATTTGCCGATGCTGAAAAGCGGCAAAGCCGGAGACCGGAAGTCCCTGTACTATCATTATTATGAATATCCCGCTGAGCATGCCGTCCGTCGTCACTATGGAGTCCGTACAGCACGCTATAGCCTGATGCACTTCTACAACGACATTGACGAGTGGGAACTCTACGATCTGAAAAAGGATCCGCAGCAGATGCACAACATCTACGGCCAGCCTGGCACGGAAAAACTGACCAAGCGTCTCCTCAAGGAACTGCACAGATTACAGGACTACTATGATGATCCGATAGAGACCACACTTCATTGATGCACCATAAAAGATAGAGTCATAAACAGTCTTCGGAGTATTCTTCGTGCGTGGAACTTAAAATTCTACGCACGAAGTGTTCATTTGCATCCTCTCGTACGTGAGATGGCAGTATTTGCTCACGGGATCAACTTAAATTGCAATGGTGGGATAGTAAAGATAATCTATGCTCGCCATAACAATCTTGGACAATTTATTTCAAAGAAAATAATAATCTTCGAAGATTGTTTTTTAAGACTATGACTTAATCAGAAAATCGTCCATCACTGAAGAGGCCGTCAAGTTCGCTTCAGGGTCTTGCTGCCAGGCAACGTGGCTTTCTTACTATGCAAGAAAGTATTACTAAAATCTACAATGTCATGATTGGGCGTTGTACTATTTTGACCATTTAAAATACTGCTTTGCCAAACGTACTTAAAGCGGTTTGCAGGCAATATTTTGATGGTTAAATTTGTTTCCGAATAGTAGGAACGATGCCTGATTCCGAAAGGGTCCGGACGTTCTCAAAACAATAACCAGATTCTATACAACAATGTCACATTATTTTGAAGAACATCTCGCGACACTTCGCAAGGAACATGACACCCTTATTAAGCAGAAGAACACAAAGGCTTCATCCAACGGTGTTTGGACAAGATATTCCAATCCAGTTGTCACTGCGGAGCACACGCCTCTGTTTTGGCGTTATGACCTTAATCCGGTGACAAATCCGTACCTCCTTGAGCGTTTCGGGATCAACAGTACGTTCAATTCCGGAGCAATCAAGCTTGACGGCAAGTATTTTCTTGTCGTGCGCGTGGAAGGCAATGACAGAAAATCATTCTTCGCTGTGGCCGAGAGTGACAACGGAGTGGACAACTTCCGTTTTTGGCCTCATCCGATAACAATCCCCGGAGAGACGGCCACCAATGTCTATGACATGCGTCTTACCGCCCATGAAGACGGTTGGATCTACGGAGTGTTCTGCGCTGAGTGCCACGATCCTGCTGCCGCTCCCGGAGATTTGTCCTCGGCTGTAGCTTCGGCAGGAGTAGTCCGGACCAAGGATCTTAAGACTTGGGAGAGACTCCCCGACATCAAATCCGCCACACAGCAGAGGAACGTTGTCCTCCATCCAGAGTTTGTGGGTGGGAAATATGCATTGTACACTCGTCCGCAGGAAGGGTTCATTGATGCCGGAGCCGGAGGAATGGGAATAGGCTGGGCTTTGGTTGACAGCATGGAGAATGCTGTGATCACGGATGAAAGAATCATTGACACAAGGCTCTACCACACTATTAAGGAAGTGAAAAACGGTGAGGGACCGCATCCTCTTAAGACTTCAAAGGGATGGCTGCATCTGGCTCACGGTGTGCGTGGTTGTTCGGCTGGTTTCCGCTATGTGTTGTACATGTACATGACCGCTCTTGACGATCCGTCGCGTGTCATCGCTGAGCCAGCGGGATATTCACTTGCTCCGGTGGGAGAGGAAAGGGTGGGGGATGTCTCCAACGTCCTTTTCTCAAATGGCTGGGTGGCTGACGAGGACGGGCGTGTGCTTCTGTACTATGCATCCAGCGACACAAGGATGCATGTCGCAGAATCAACGGTGGGCAGGCTTGTTGACTATTGTCTGCACACATCACCAGACGGCCTAAAGACATCAGCATCGGTCGAAACCCTTGACAGGATCATTGATGCCAACCTTCCGTTCATCACGGACGCGGATCGGTGAGATTCAATGATAAACACGAGAAATTATTAACCAATACAAATAGCATTATGAAGAAAACAGCAAACCGCCTTTTTCTCATACTCTTCGCGGTCGCATCGGTTTTGTCCTCCTGCGATCGGGAGAAGCGAAATACTGAGGAACTTATAGATCCGTGGCTTCGTGAGCGCACGCCTGTGGGCTTCCGTCTTGAATCCCAGATAGGCGCGGCCACCATCACCCAGGACTGGCGTCACGATGACCAAGGCTCTGTCTATGTGCAGTTGGTCACCGGAGGCCTGGACATGTCCGCTGTGAAGGTTGTCTCCATTGATTTCGCCTACCCGGAAAGCGAGTTCTGTCCTAAAGCCAGCATCAGTGAGGGAAGTGTTCTTGATCTGTCTGACGGCACGGCAGAGTTCACGGTGACAGCGTATAACGGTGAGACCAGAACTTACTCCGTCTCCTATGGCCAGTTCAAGGACCCTCTTGAGGGCGTATATCACCATAAACTTATCGGAGGAATTCTGGACGGAAGCTCCGCGGCTACATCCATGGTCATCCACGGTGGATGGCCTGACGCTGAGGTGATGTCCACGGACATGGACAAGTCATGGCATTGGGGAGAGGGCTACACGCATGCCGATGAGCAGGACAACGAGATCAGCTTCATGTTGACGGATGTTGACAGTGAGACTGGGGCTACATTCGGGACCGTGGTCAATACTTCCGGAGCTGATGGCAAGTTTGCCAACTATGTGTACAACAACGAGAATGATGTCAATGAATATTACCGCCAGATTCCGGCCGGTTCAAGTCGCTGGTCGAAGGCGGATGTGAATTCCAACGTGATAAGCATCTATGCCGCTGATGATACCAAGTGGGAGACTCCGCTCTATCAGGTGACACTTCTCGGCCCCGGAACCATCAGCAACGCTGACAGGTCTGTGGCGGTTGAGAATTGTGCGTTTGCGCGCCATTTCGAACACACGGATTGGGTCATCGACAACAACTGGCCTGACACCAGATGGATGGTGGACAACATCCGCAACACGTACTGGATCGCGGAGAAAGTGTCCGATTCACCGCTTCCGAACCACACCGAACTATTTCAGGAATGATGAAAGGGCAAATATCCAAAACGATGCTTTCCTGCCTTGCTATGATACTTGGCATAGCATCAGCGCAGGCGTGCGGTTCTCAGAGCGTCAGCGAGACCCCAATTGACACAAGGGAGCTCACAGTAGCGCCCGTGTCTGCCCAAATCAGTCATGAGGCGACGGAATATTCATTCACTGTCAAGGCAAATTTTGAATATAAGGTCGTCATTGATGTTGATTGGATTTCCGTCAAGAGCGCTTCGCGGACCGCACTGGTGTTGAATATTGAAGAGAACAGATCGGAGTCGTCCCGCGAGGCGGACATCAGACTGGTGGATGAGAACGACCGTTACTGGTTCAAGGCCGTGAAGGTGGTCCAGGACAAGAATCCGGTCCAAACGCTGCGGCTCTCGATTGTTGACAAGAACGCCACGGCTCAGACCAAGGCTCTGTACGCGAATCTGTGGGCTTTGGCCGATAAGGGTTTCATGTTCGGACATCATGATGATCTGTGGTACGGACGTCATTGGTACAACGAGCCGGGTGGCTCTGACACTAAAGCCGTCTGCGGAGATTATCCAGCGGTGTTCAGTGTGGATCTCGCGTCCATAATGGACAACAGGTACTTGTCGGACTCAAAGGAGAACGAGATTCGCCGAAGGGTCATTCTTGAAGCGCGGGAAAGGGGCGAGGTAATTATAGCCTGCATCCACATCAACAACCCTTTGACCATCATTGGGGCCGGGGATTATCCTCAAGGTTCTTCTTGGGACAATACAAAATGCATAGACCAGATTCTCAAGGAGGGCACTGAAGTACGCAAGCGTTACATTGAATGGCTTGACCGCCTGGCGGATTTCGCCAATAATCTGAGAGACAGCAAAGGCGAGTTGATTCCTGTCATATTCAGACCTTACCACGAGTGCACCCAGAGTTGGTCATGGTGGGGGACAGCGGCATGTTCGGCCACGGAGTACATCCAGTTCTGGCAGTGGACTGTCAAGTATCTCAGGGACACTAAGGGAGTGCACAACTTCATCTATGCCGTGTCTCCGCAGATGGACGGTGACTACGCTGAGAACGCCCGTGCCCGTCTGCTGACCAGATGGCCTGGGGATGAATATGTCGATTTCATTGGAATGGACTGTTACCACGGACTGAACTACAATGCTTTCGCGGCCAACATTGAGGCGATGCGGAAACTTTCATCTGAAAAGATGAAGCCTTGCGGTGTCACGGAGACTGGAGCCGAGGCTTTCACGAACTCTGATTACTGGACAAGGTATATTCTTGGACCGGCAAAAGGAAAAAGGCTTTCCATGGTTGTCATGTGGAGGAACAAGTTTGTATCATCCGAGTCGGACACACACTATTTCAGCGTGTATCCCGGCCATCCGTCCGAGGACGATTTCCGGACATTCTACAAGGATGACAGCACGTTGTTCAGCAAGGATCTTCCGGACATGTACTCAATGCCGGAGAATTATGAAGTGAAATAATGTTAAAACAAAATAATCAATTTATGACCAAATCGTTCAAAATATTCCTTGCCGCGAGCCTTCTGTTCGTGCTTGGAGGACTTGCGGCTCCGCTGAACGCCCAGAACAGGACAGTCAGTGGAGTGGTCAAGGATGACACCGGTGAACCGCTGTTCGGTGCTTTTGTCGTGCAGCAGGGAACCACAAATGGAGTCTCGACGGATTTTGAGGGCAGGTACTCACTCTCTGTTCCGTCAGGAGAGGTGACACTCCAGTTCCAGTTCATCGGCTATGTGACTGAGAGTGTCAAGGTTTCCGCCAACCGATCCGTGGTGGACCTTGTAATGAAGACAGATGCCAACCTTATGGATGAGGTTGTCGTGACCGCGTTCGCCACACAGAAGAAGGTTAATGTCACGGGCGCGATCTCCTCGGTCAACGGTGGTGATATTCTTTCCACCCCGGTGTCGAACATTTCCAATGCCTTGTTGGGCAACTCGCCTGGAGTCAGTGGTCTCCAGACCTCTGGAGAGCCTGGCCGCAATGACGCGACCATCCATATTCGTGGAATCTCGACTTACGGATCTTCCTCGCCTTTAATCATCATTGATGGTGTGGAACAGGCTTCGGAGCAGGCTTTCGCGGAATTCAACGCAATGGATGCCAATGAGATTCAGGGAATATCCATCCTCAAGGACGCTGCTTCAACGGCTGTCTATGGAGTGCGTGGAGCCAATGGTGTCATCATCGTTACCACCAAGCGAGGCTCCGTCGGCAAGCCGGTGATCAACTTCTCGGCCAACTATGGTCTCACATCAGCGTCGCAGCTTCAGGAAGGCACGACGGCTTATGAATATGCCATGTTCCGGAACGAGGCCATCCGCAACGAGCAGAGATCGTATTCAGGAACGGAGAGTCTCTCCGCCTACATCTACGATGACTACGATCTCTGGAAGTTCAAGAACAACAGGGACTTCACTCCTCAGGAGGTGGATGCCATGACATCTCTTACCCCGCAGCAGAAGGAGGCTCTGAAGAACTCTCCGGCACTCTACTACGCCTCTCACGATCTGTATAAGGAACAGTTCGACAAGGTGGCTCCTCAGTATCAGGCGAACATGAACGTTTCTGGAGGAACGGACAGGGTCAAGTACTTTGTGTCGTTCGGCTATTTCCGTCAGGAAGGAATCACGAGCACTGTCAAGTACTATGACGCCTCGACAGAGTCTTTGTTCACCCGCTATAATTTCAGGAGCAACATTGATGTGAAGATTCTGGACAACCTTACCTTGACGGTGAACTCGGCCGGCCAGTTCGGAGAGACCAAGGGCCCTGGAAACGGTGCGGATCCTTATGATCTCAGCTCCCGCTACAAGATCATCATGCAGTACATCTATGACTGCAACCCGTTCATCAGTCCGGGCATCGTGGATGGTCACCTGATCAGCGGTTTCGCTGGCATTGCCGGTTCCGCGCAGAACCCTCTGGCGACCAAGACAAACAGCAGCATCGGTGACCAGAACGCTGTCTATAATCTTTTGACCAGCGGTTCAGCCACCATCTACAACAGCTTGCTGGACAATTCGTTGAAGCTGAATCACCAGATGGATTATCTCCTGCCGGGACTCCGGTCTCATGTCACGGTTTCCTACCAGGACAACTATAACAAGTATGTGAAGTACACGCCTTCGATTCCGTCCTACACCATCCAGCGAAACGCCGAGAACCCGAACCTGTTCGATTTCTTCGGAGGATCTATGGACGCAGGCTCGTTCGAGTCGTGGGGCTACAGCAACTGGAACAAATTCTATGTCGATGCGGGGATTGATTGGGCCGGATCGTTCGGAAGGCATAATGTTTCCGCCCTCCTTCTCGGGAAGGCGTCCAAGTACACCATGCCGGACGACTCCTACCACGTGGCTTCCGGAATCATGGGCTTCGTCGGCCGTGTGACCTACAATTACGATGACCGCTACATGGCTGAGTTCAATATGGGTTACAATGGTACCGAGCAGTTCGCGGAAGGACAGCGTTTCGGCTTCTTCCCTGCGATTTCCGCAGGCTGGGTCATCACCAAGGAACCGTGGTACCCGAAGAATGACATCCTTACATTCGCCAAGATCCGCGCCTCTTATGGAGAGGTCGGCAACGACCAGCTCGGAGGCAGTCGCCGTTACTATTATCTGCCGAACACCTACAACCTCAATCAGGATGGCTATTGGCTTGGAAACAGTGACGGAACATCCGACAACACCTATTTTTACGGAGCCACTGAAGGCACGCTGGGAAACAAGGCCATTACTTGGGAACGTTCTAGAAAGTATGATGTGGGAGCCGAGTTCAAGTTCTTTGACGACAGACTTAGCGCGGACTTCGACTATTTCTACGAGAAACGTAATAATATTCTTACAACCCTTGGTATCATCCCTGCCATCTACGGTGTCTCGCAAGGCTCCGTGCCACCAGCTAATGTCGGAATCACCAGCAACAAGGGGTATGAACTCGCTTTGAACTGGGCGGACAAGAAGGGTGATTTTATCTATTCCATCGGTGCTGATGTAAGCTGGTTCCGCAACAAGATCATCTACAAGGCCGAGGCGAAGAACCCATATTACTGGATGAACGCCACCGGATTCGCTATCGGGCAACGTTTCGGACTGGTGAGCGATGGCCTTTTCAACACTCAGGAGGAGTTGGCCAACAGACCGTACAACACCTACACATCCAACGCTGCGACCCTCGGAGACATCCGTTACAAGGATCTGGACGGAGACGGCCTGATCAACCAGAACGATGTGGCTCCGATCGGCTACCCGAACTATGCGCAGTACCATTTCAACATCAAGGCCAGGTTGGGCTACAAAGGTTTCGATGTTAAGCTTCTTTTCACCGGCAGCGCGGACGGTTCGTACTACCTGAACAGCGGCTACACGATTCCGTTCTTCAAGAATGCCGGCAATGCTTGGAAATGGCAGTATGACGGGCGTTGGACGCAGGAGAAATATCTCGCGGGCGAGAAGATAACCTATCCTCGCGCGGCCTACGGAGCCACCTCATCCCACAACAACTACCTGACAAGCGACTACTGGATGGTCTCAACCAACCACATTAAACTGAAGAACGTTGAGGTCGGCTACACATTCGACATGACCAAGATAGTCAAACAGAATGTGGTCCAAGCCCTCAGGCTCTATTTCAACGCCAACAACGTCTATACTTTCAAGAACAAACTTACGCCTTACGGCATTGATCCTGAGACCACGGACGGCAGTACTTATGTCTATCCTCTCACTAAGGTGTTCACCTTGGGTGCCAGTCTGCGTTTCTAAAATTGATAGGAGATGATTACAATGAAAATATCAAAGTTTCTGACAGTGGCGGTCGGCATTTCGGCTCTCTGCTCGTGCAGTCTGTTTCTTGAGAAGCCGGACACGACCGGCACAGTCGATCTTGACGCGGTGTTCAGCACCACCAAGAATGCTCAGGCCACATTGATGTCATGTTACCGCAACGTCTTGCAGCACGGTCTGCCCGGAGGCATGGGCATCGGGCACTGCACCTACGGGGCCATCTCAGGTGAGGTAGGCCGAGGCTATAACTGGCACGGCAGTTACAACATCGTCCAGGCCGGTCTTTCCGTGAACGGTACGGACGGCTCTGACGCTGGAGCCGACAACTATGCTGACAACTGGCGTTTCATCAGGCAATGTTTCATCGTGAAGGAGAACATCGACAAGGTGGGCGACATGGACGATGCAACAAAGGAAACCATTAAGGCGGAGGCCACGGCTCTCATCGCCTACAGGTACATGGGAATGTTCTACCGTTATGGCGGGGTACCAATCGTGACAAAGTCTTTCGAGGCCAGCGATGACCTGACGGCCGGACGCGCCACTTTGAAGGAGATGCTCGAATATATTTGCCAGTTGTGCAACGAGGCATATTCAAGGCTGCCTGAAAAATGGGATGCGGCCAACACCGGACGTATGACACGGGGAGCCGTGCTTGCCATCAAGGCGAGGACGCTCCAGTACGCTGCCCGCCCTTTGTTCAACAGCGCGACCCCTTATCTGGACAACGGTGAGAACAACGCCCTCATCTGTTTCGGGGATTACGACAAGGAACGCTGGAACGATGCCATCAAGGCCAATGAGGATGTTCTCAAATGGGCCTCTGAGAATGGAGTGACGCTCATCAACACTGGTGGGGCCGGGGTCGGAAATCCTAATCCGAACGCTTTCGAGGACTATGCCAACGCGTCTTCCACACCGTCTAGCAAAGAGGTTATACTCGCCTACAAGCGCGATGAGTTCAGCTCCATTGCCAATTACATAAACTGCTCCCCTAACCAGACCACAAACCGTTACGACACTGATTGCAGTGGTGTTCTTACAAATCATCTTGAGAATTACTACGCTAAGGACGGTTCGGAACTCAGCTGGCCTAAAATAGGCGAGGCTGCGGCCCGTTCTGGTGCGGACTACCGCGACAACGTGGCCAACCTTGAGCCGAGGGCGCTTGCGGACATCAAGATGGGAGGTTACGATTCGATGAACAACCCTGGAGACTATAACTGGTCCAACATCGGCTGGAGCCGTGGCGGTTATGCCGCTGACAAGGGCAAAGGCGATGTCTTTCCAAACGCCATTGACGGGGACAAAGGATGCGGTGAGCGAACGAAGTTCTACTACAAGGCCGGCACCCGCATCTGGTGCGAGATCCCTCTTTTCCGCCTTGCGGAGACCTACCTCTACCTTGCGGAGGCGTATAATGAATATGGAAACCAGACCAAGGCTCTTGAGTATCTCAACGCTGTCCACAACCGGGCCGGACTCCCATCGATCACGGAGACCGACCAGACAAAGCTGCGGGCTATTATCCAAAGGGAGGACATGATCGAGTTCTTCCAGGAAAACCACAAGTACTGGTCAGTCAAGCATTGGAAGCGTGCCGACATCGCTGACGGAATCTGCGGAGGTAACATGCGTATGCTCCAGTTCAACATTGAGGACACCGATGACGCGACCTGGCCGTATGCCGCTGAATGGGTGACATCCTATTGGGACGCAGTGGCCTACAGCGCGTTCTGGAGTCCGGCGATGTACCTTGAGCCATTCCCGCAGACGGAAATCAACAAAGGCACGATAACCCAGAATCCTGGATATTGATTGCCGATGCCAACAATTTAATGAATATCACAATGAATATGCTCAACATAAGAAAATGTGTGGCCCTGACGGTGATGTCAGCCATTGCTGCAGGCAACTTGCTGGCTCAGGACTACTCTGTCTATGACGGTGGGGAGGCTCAGGAGAAGGTGGAGACCAATTCAACCTCCGCAGTGTCAAAGGTCTCCGGAGAGGCATTGTACAAGACTCCATCGTCTAATTTTACGAACACTCTCATCGGCATCCCCGGTCTCACTGTGATGCAGGGAACCGGTTCCTATGAGGACAACAAGGCTAAATGGCTTGTACGAGGCATCGGAAGCTATGCGGTAAGCGATTGGAACACCGCAAAGATATTCGTGGATGGCTTTGAGGTCAATTCTGAATACCTTACTGGCCTTTCGGCTTCGGAAGTGGAATCCGTAGAGGTTCTCAAGGACGGTGCTGCCCTTGCGCTTTATGGAGAACGCGGTGCGAACGGAGTCATCCGGATCACCACCAAGAGAGGACGGATCGGAAACTCCACAGTGACGGCCAGAATGAGATACGGTGTCCAGACTCCGGACATCACCAACAAGCCTTTGGGCTCTTACGATTTCGCCAATCTTTACAACCAGGCGGTTTCGAACGACAACGGCATGGTGTGGTCGCCCGCGTATTCAGACGAACAGCTCGCGGCCTACAGGAACGGCACTGCTCCCGATGTGGATTGGTACGATGCGGCTCTGAGGAGTGTCGGCCAGTACGCTGACGGAGGGGTTGTCCTGAACGGAGGCGCTAGGAACGCCCGCTACAACGTGAATCTTGACTATCTCAACAACAGCGGCATCCTGAACACTTCCAACACGGATCAGACCAAGAACATTGGCTACCAGAAGTTTAATCTCCGCGCCAACCTTGACTTCAACATCCTTAAGATTTTCGAGGTGAAGGTGGATTTCGGTGGGCGCATCGAGACGCTCAAGAGGCCAAACTATGGCATAACCCAACTGTTCAATGACATCGCGTCTTACCCGTCGAACATCTACAACGTCTATGACGATGCCGAGGAGCAGCATTATTCGGGAACGGCTCTGTACCCGAACAACCCTTACGCCTCGGTCAACGGCCTTGGCTGGATGTCTTACAAGTACAGAAGCCTTCAGGGCAACTTTTCCGTGAAGGAAAGGCTGGATGACATCACAAAGGGACTCTACCTGCAGGAGGCTATCTCCTTCTACAGCCACACGTTGAGCCAGTACGGAAAAACGAAGAACTATGCGAGGTGGAACAGCGGAGTCACCACGACGACCGATGAGACAACAACCATCACCGCCACCGGCTATGGCTCAAATGGAATGCAGGACTGGAAGCAAGGAATTGTGACCGCTGGCTACGACAGAGTGTTCGGCAAGAGCACTGTGTCCGCAGCCGTGAACTTCCACATTTCCGCCTACAAAGGCGACGGCTACTTCTCCTACAAGTACAACACGATGAACCTCAACGGTTTCGCTCATTATGAATATGACAACCGCTACATCGCTGAACTTGGCTTCTCCTATTTCGGCAATGACGCCTATGCCACCGGCCACAGATGGGCAGCGTACCCTGCCGGTTCTCTGGCCTGGATCGTCTCCAACGAGAACTTCCTCAAGGGAAACGATGTGTTGAATTTCCTTAAGGTGCGTGTCTCCGCTGGTCTTTCAGGGGCTTCGGATTCAGGAGCTACATCTGTCCTGTCGGGCTACAACTCAAACGGACGTTATCTGTTCAAGGACTATTACACGTACAGTTATGTGGGCTCCTTCTACACTGGAAAGACTTCGGGAGTGTGGCAGACCAGCCTTGTGCCTATGTTCATCAAGAACGAG
The DNA here is from genome assembly GCA_934678915.1 of uncultured Bacteroidales bacterium. GTDB lineage: Bacteria > Bacteroidota > Bacteroidia > Bacteroidales > UBA932 > Cryptobacteroides. Next base: position 18,185 of record CAKUSF010000007.1, on the reverse strand, counting down.
GACGCGCATGCCGAGAAGAGTCTGAAGTACAACATCGGCTTTGACACCCAGATCGCAAGACGGCTGAACATCACAGCTGACTTCTTCCTTGACAAGAGGTCCGACATCCTAACCTTGGACAACTCGCTCATGGGCTACTACGGGAAGCAGTTCCTCTTCACCAACTCAGGAAGCATGACCAACAAGGGCTTTGAGGTCACCGCTGACTGGAGCGGAGAATCAGGGAATTTTGAATATGCCCTTAACGGTCAGGTGACATTCAGCCGCAACAGGATCGACAATATGAACGAAGTCGCTCCAGCCAACGCTTTCAGCGCGCAGACAGGCCGTCCTGTCGGGACCTACATCGGACTTGTGGCTGACGGGTTTTACGGCATAGAGGATTTCAACGAGGACGGAAGCCTTTTGGCCGATCTCCCTGTCCCTGCGTTCGGCAGCGTGCAACCTGGTGATGTGAAGTATCTTGACCTTGACAAGAACGGGGTTGTGGATCAGAACGATGTCACAAAGATAGGACGTTCTTCCTATCCGGAGTGGTACTTCAGTTTCGGAGGCCGGTTGGGGTACAAAGGCTTTGACTTACAGGTTCTGTTCCAGGGAGTCACGGGTGTGTCCGCCAATCTTCTTGACAACTGGAACCAGACCGTTGCTTTCGTGGACAACGGCAATGCGTATGACATAGCCAAGGGTGCTTGGGCGTATTACCCGACAGAAGGAATCGACAACCGCGCGAACGCCACCTACCCTCGCCTGACAACCCAGAGCAACGAGAACAACTACCGCACAAGCTCATTGTGGATCAAGGACGCTTCTTTCCTTAAGCTCCGTAACATCGAGGTCGGCTACAACTTCGCGTCCAGCAAGATGAAGCAGTCGGGAATCTCGAATCTTAGGCTTTATCTCAGCGGTCACAATCTGTTCACGGTCAGTCCGCTTCTGAGAGACTACAACCTTGATCCCGAAAACCTTAAAGGCCTCTATCCGGTCATGAGGACGTGGGCCGCAGGAATTGCCATAACTTTTTAATTTGGAGGAATGACGATCATGAAAACAATGAAATTCGGAATATTTGCGGCTGCCCTTCTGATGGCCGCGCAAGGATGTTCGTTCCTGGACACGAGTCTTGACACGAATCGCACCGGAGAGACCATCCTTACCGACAGGAACAGCATCTGGTATTTCGCCAACGCATGCTATTCTCCGATCATCAACGGCTATTCCGTCATAGACGGGAATATTTTCGCAGCGGCCTCCGATGAGGCCCAGCAGACATCCGCTGCTTCTGAGGTGATTTATTTCAACAAAGGAATAGTGAACGCAAGCGTGAACCCGATTTCTAACCTTTACAATAATTGTTACGAGGGAATCCGCGCTGTGAACTTCTTCCTTGATTTCGTTGCTGACGGGAAAGGAGAGGAACTGCTTGCGAAAAATAGGAATCTTGTCACTGACGCTGCCAACTACAAGAGAGATCTCCAATCTCTCAAATGGTACATCGCTGAGGCTCACATCCTAAGGGCCTACTACTACGCTGAACTGGCGAAGATGTACGGTGGAGTCCCTATCGTGGAATCCACGATGGACAAGAGCGGAGGGACTTTTGTGTCCCGTTCGACCTATGATGAGGTCATCGACTACATCGTGGGCGAGATTGACGGATGGAAGGATAGCCTTGCCTACAACTGGAATGATTTCGCTGAGCGTGAGGGCCGGTTCACAAGGGGAGTGGCTCTTGCCCTCAAGGCTAGGGTTCTGCTTTATGCGGCCAGTCCTCTTCACAATCCTGCGAACGAAACATCCCGGTGGATTAGGGCCGCTGAGGCCGCCAACGAGTTCCTTGCGGACTCAAACATCAGCTATTCCCTTGACGGTGATTATGAGGGCTATTTCAGCGGAGCCACGTCCCTGACCAGTCCGGAGACCATCTACGCAGTGCGCAGGGACGCTTCCAACAATCTTGAGAAGGCCAACTACCCGATCGCCACACAAGGCGGAAAGAGTGGAGTCTGCCCTACGCAGAATCTGGTGGACGCTTACGAATATGTCGGAACTCCCAATGAGTCTGATCCGTACGCCAACAGGGATCCGCGCTTCTATGCCTCTATTATCTATAATACGTCCAAATGGAATGGACGTGTCATAGCGGAGGCTCCAGGCGAGACAGATGACATGGCCAAGGCTAACGCCAGCCGCACGGGATATTACCTGAAAAAATTCCTCACCGATGAACTGAACCTAACGCAGGGACAGACAGCCCAGCACAACTGGGTGGTTTTCCGCTACGCTGAGGTGCTGCTGAACTATGCGGAGTCTGTAAATGAGGCTTATGGCCCTGAGGTCGTACCGGCTAGTTACGTGATGACTGCGAAAGCCGCTTTAGCTAAGGTCCGTGACAGGGCCAGCGTCAGCCTTCCGGAGATCAAGGCAGGAACGATAGAGTCGTTCCGTGAGGCGGTCAAGCATGAGCGTCAGGTCGAGCTCGCGTTCGAGGATCACAGGTACTGGGATCTTCTGCGCTGGAAAGACGCCTTGACCGTTCTCAACGAGCCTGTCAAAGGTGTACAGATCAGGAAAAGCAGAGAGGCTTACGTCTATAAGACCGTGACGGTGGCCTCCAGAACCTTCAACGAGCGCAACTACTATCTTCCGTTCAGCCGCTCCGAGGTAGAGAACTCAAACGGAACACTTCAACAGAATCCTAACTATTAGCACATAAGTCAAATGAAAAGCAGAATACTTCCTGTCATCACCGTCTTGTCAACCTTTCTGGCCTTTTCCTGCCAGAAAGGGGACGGTGAGGCTGACTGCGGCAACTCACTCATCTATATTCCTCAAGCAACTGTGAGCGGTGGCATCGACAACTATTATAACGTGCCTTCGGGCGCGGCTGAGAACACCTATAATTTCGGTGTATCCGAAACTGATGTGGACATTTATCTTGGAGTAATGCTTTCCGGGAAGAAGACAAGCTCAGGTTTCAGTGTCGGCATTGTTGAGGACAGCGAGGCCTCTGCCGCGGCTGCCGTCAGTCTTGGAGCCACCGTACTGCCGTCATCAGCTTACGATCTGCCGTTTGTCGTGAATGTGGCGTCGGGCAAGAACTCCGGAATGTTCAACCTTGCCCTCCACAAGGCATTTATTCCGGAAAACAGCGGGACATACGTGCTGGCTCTCAAACTTGCCGCCTCATCGGACTACGAGCTGTCCTCAAAGGCCACGTCTGTGGTTGTTGTGATAGATGTTGATTCCCTCAAGAAATACTTGTGATCATGAACCGTTTATTATTGACATTCCTCTTGTCGGTGGTCACGACCACGGTGGCGAACGCTCAGATTCTTTCCGTGGATGCCCCGTCTTCCGCGCGAAAATATTCAAAAACGGAATTTTCGGTTTCTCTGAAAGGAAAATGGGAGAATCCGTATCTTCAGGAGCAGGTCGCCCTTGACATGGTCCTGACTTCTCCTTCGGGAAAGACTCTGACGCTTCCTTGCTATTATGTGAGCGGAGAGAGTGGCGTGGCCAGCGAATGGGGTGCGCGTTTCACCGCTCAGGAGACGGGAACATATTCATACATATTCCGCCAGTCGGAGTGTGGCAAGGTCGTCTCGGAATCCGCTCCGGCGTCCTTGAAGGTGACACCAGGTGATGGGCACGGAATATTGCATACCAACGACAACTGGACGCTCAGGTATGACGACGGGACATTGTTCAGAGGAATAGCCGAGAACATCTGCTGGGAGTCAAGGGATAGGGATGACTCAAAATTTTTCAGCAAGCTGCATGAGCAGGCCGACCGTTTCAACTACGATGTGATGCTGCCTGATTTCGCTGCGAATGGTGGGAACTTTGTCCGCGTCTGGATGTGTTCGTGGAACTTTCCTATCGACAGGCAGAGTGGGTTCAACAACTCACGGTACACTGAGACGACCGACTATATGAACGCCAGTGCCATCAAGCGTCTTGACGATGTGCTCACCCTTGCCGAGACGCTTGACATCAAGTTCATGTTGTGCCTTGGACCCGGCAACGCGCGCACCGACAGGGATTTCTTTGTCTCTGATGACGCGAAGACACGCTATAGGAACTATCTGCGCTACATCGTGGCCAGATGGGGGTACAGTCAGGCCATCGGGATGTGGGAGTTCTTCAACGAGATAGACAATATCCAATTCCGTGACAAGAACAATCCTATCCCAGCGGAGGACATAGTGGGATGGCATGCGGAGATGGCGAAGTACCTTAAGTCGATAGACCCTTTCGGGCACATCACCACGACTTCCATCTCGCACCGTGACCTTGCCGGACTGAACTCTGTTCCGGATCTGGATATCAACCAGAAGCACATCTACAACGCCACATCCGTCATCCCTAAGACTATAGTAGATTACGAGAGACGTTTCGGCAAACCGTATGTCATCGGTGAGTTCGGACGCGAATGGGACTGGTCGAAGAATTTCGATGATTTCGCGGACGAGATGGACGCTGACTTCCGCAGAGGCTTGTGGTACGGCATATTCTCGCCTACTCCTGTCACTCCTATGAGCTGGTGGTGGGAATATTTCGAAAATAGGAACATGGCCCCTTATTTCAAGGCTGTCCGCAAGGTGTCCGACACGATGCTTGCCGAAAGCGGTGGAAATTTCGAAATCATTGAGGCTATGTGTGAGGGAGGCGAGGCTTTCGCTCTCAAATGTGGCAGGAAGACTTACGTGTATGTTTACAACCCTTCTTACACACCGGTAAAGTCTGTGACTGTCAAATCTGACAAGAGGAATGTCTCGGCTTTTGACTTCACCTCACTTGATTTTATCCCTATCAAGTCTGACAGAACCCAAGAACATGTCATCATCCCGTGCTCCATCCCAAGACTCGGTGAGGCCCTTTATGTAATCAAGTAAACCGAAATGAAAATCTTTCTTCCGATAGCGATTGCCTTGTCATTGACATTGAACATGCAGGCGCAGCAGCCGTACAGAAATAAGGTCTCGGTCAATTTTGGTCTTCGTAGACCTATGGCACAGACAGAGTTGCCCTACTCGAAGGCTTCACTGGTCCTTCCGGAGAGGATCTCGAAAGCCAGGACTGAACCAAGGTTGCTTCCGGTTCAGGATAATGTCTGGGAAATAGCCGGAGGGTGGGAACTGGCGGAGGCGGATGATGTCATCAAGTGTCTGGGAGACATCTTCTCCTTGGATTACGACACTGATTCGTGGTATGACGTTACTGTTCCGGGTACTGTTCTGACAACTCTTGTACAACAAGGAGTTTATCCTGATCCTTTCTTTGGCGTGAACAATCTGGCCATTCCTGATGACCTTTGCCGCAAGGAGTGGTGGTATCGGGTGGAGGTCACCCTGCCCGATGAGGTGCTGGCGAGACCGAAACTGGAACTGCTGTTTAACGGAATCAACTACCGGGCTGATGTCTGGATGAACGGAGAGAAACTCGGTGGCATCTCAGGCGCATTCATCCGCGGTCGTTTCGACATCACCAAGGTGGCCCGAAAGAGGAATGTGTTGGCTGTGCGCATATTTCCTCCGTCCAACCCTGGCTACCCTCACGAGCAGTCCAGTGTGTCCGGTGCAGGTCCCAATGGCGGTCAGCTATGCCTTGACGGCCCTACTTTCATAAGTTCCGAAGGTTGGGACTGGATGCCGGGGGTAAGGGATCGTAACATAGGAATATGGCAGAATGTCAGACTGATCGCTTCCGAAGGTGTCACCATCGGAGACACTCATGTCATCACTGATCTTCCTCTTCCGGACACTTCATTCGCTGACATCATAGTGGAAACATCCGTGAAAAACACAAAGTCGGAGGATGTGTCCGTGGTTTTGGAGGCTAAAGTGGCCGATGAAGTCATCTCGAAAAACATTGTCGTTCCCGCAGGGACTGAAACAAACGCTGTCTTTGAGCCCGTTCGTCTGGAACATCCTGAACTATGGATGCCGAATGGTTACGGAGAACCGAACCTTTACGAACTTTCTCTTACAGCCATGTTGGGCGGAAAGGTCTCTGACGAACAGAACACCCGTTTCGGTGTGCGTGAACTCTCCTATGAACTTACGGTGGATTCCGCGAATGAGAAAGATATCCGTATAAATTTTGACCCGACTTCCGTGAGAGGGAACGGGGACATATTCGATAACCGTATGCTTCGTCCTGTCGGCCAGGAAGTTGTCGTCCCTTCGTTCCGCAAAGGAGTCGATTTGTCGGAGATGGACCGGATTGAAAGAGATGGAATGGCTCCGTATCTTGTGGTTCGTTGCAACGGTGTCCGCATCTATTGCAAAGGAGGGAACTGGGGTATGGATGACATGATGAAGCGGGTTTCACGTGAACGTCTTGAACCGTATTTCATCCTTCATAAGGAGGCTGGATTCACAATGATCCGCAATTGGACAGGGGAAAGCACAGAAGAGGTGTTCTATCAGCTTGCGGACGAGTATGGCCTGCTGGTCTGGAATGATTTCTGGATGTCAACGGAAGGGTATAATCTGGATCCTTTGGATGAGGATCTGTTCATGTCCAACGCTGTTGATGTGGTCAGGCGTTTCAGAAACCACCCATCGATAGCTGTGTGGTGTCCGAGGAATGAGGGTTATGCTCCGGAAAGTCTGGAGCACCGGCTGTCTGCCATGCTTGCGTCTGAGGACGGAACGAGATATTACAGTCCCAACTCACGTTACTGCAACCTCCGGACAAGTGGGCCGTGGCATTATTTCACGGACGCTTCCAAGTACTACACGGAGCAAGCTGCCGGCTTCAACACCGAATTAGGCTCTCCGTCCGTTCCCACGGCAAGAACCATCCGTAAATTTATCGCGCCTGAGGATTTGTGGCCTATCAGTGAGATTTGGCATTACCACGATCTGCATCCTGAGACATCGGCTTATGTGTCGAATGTCTCACGGATGTATGGCGAGGCAACGGATCTGGACGATTTCTGCCGGAAAGTCCAGTTGATGAACTATGATTCTTACAGGGCGATGTTCGAGTCTTGGAACAGCCGCCTTTGGAACAACACGTCAGGCGTGTTGCTTTGGATGACGCACCCGGCTTGGCCAAGTATGGAGTGGCAATCATATTCCTATGACTATGAGACCTTTGGATCTTGGTTTGGTTCCAAGAAAGCCTGCGAGCCGCTCCACGTCCAGATGAACCTGAATGACAGGAATGTGGTTGTCCTGAACAACACTCTTAAGGATGTTTCTGGACTTGATGTCCGCGTACTGTGCCGTGACCTCAAGGGCAGAAGTCTGTACTCTCATTCCTCAAAAGGGGTTATGGCCAAGGCTAATGCCGCGACCCCGGTCTTTATGGCTGAGATTCCGGTCTGTGACGGAGTTTTCATCGCCAGAGTGTCTCTTTCAGACAGGCATGGGAAGAACATAACGATCAATGACTATATCATTGATGGAAGCGGTCGTCAGGATTTCACGAGTCTGAATGAACTTCAGAAAGTCACGTTGAAGGCAGTCTGCAGGAGACAGGGCGGCTCCCTTGTCTGCCGGATCTCCAATCCGTCCAAGACTCTTGCCGTTGGCGTGAAACTGAACATTGAGGATGTCACGTCAGGAGAACAGGTCCTCCCGGCAGTCTTCTCGGATGGTTATTTCAACCTTTATCCGGGAGAGACAAGGGAAGTCACGGTGAAATATACCCATGATCGTCCCGTCAGACTATCAGCTGAAGGTTATAATGTAAATCCGGTGGTGATATGATGACATCTTTGATGATTTCTTTGACTGCGGCTTTTTTCAATATGCTCAGCCTTGACGGAAACTGGGAATATAAATCCTCGGTGGAAAACACATGGCATACCGGAACCGTCCCTGGATGTGTGCATCTGGACTTGATGTCATGTGACCTTATCCCGGATCCGTATTACGGCAGCAACGAGAAACTTGTCCAGTGGGTAGGGGAGAAGGACTGGACCTACCGCTGCACATTCAATGTAGGGGATGACATACTTAAAGGAGGTCATCAGACTTTGGTTTTGGAAGGCGTGGATACCTATGCGGAGGTTTACCTTAATGGTGAACGGGTGCAAGTCTGCGATAATATGTTCCGGACGTGGACGGTGGATGTGAAGGATCGTCTGAAGAAGGGAGACAATACCATTGAGGTAAGATTCGAATCTGTCTTCAGCCACGACATTCACAAGTATCTCTCTGCTCCGTACAAGCTTCAGGCGTGGCCAAACAACGATCAGAGTGACATCTGGCTGAGCCTCTATGCCCGAAAGGCTGGCTATAATTATGGTTGGGACTGGGGACCAAGGCTTATCACGACAGGGCTTTGGAAGAGTGTGCGCATCGAGAGTTGGTCTGATTTGATTGTCAGACCGTCTCAAGTGAAGACGTTGAGCCTTAACTCCCCTAATAAGGCAGAGATGGCGGTGGCCGCTGAGATAGAAAGTGACATGGATAGGGAAGCAGTGATCTCTGTCTCCATTGAAGGTAAGGTTCTGGCCCGGAAGAAGGTCAGGCTCCATGTCGGAAACAATGTCGAGCAGGTACCGTTCACAGTCAGAAGACCGAAGATATGGTGGACAAACGGCCTTGGCGCACATCCTGTCTATGAATTTGACATAAGAGTTGAATGTGACGGCAAGGTCTCGCAGCGAACCGAGACAGCGGGCATCCGGACATTAGAGATAATACGTGACGAGGATGAATATGGCAGGGCGATGACAGTCCGTCTCAATGGGGTGGATGTGTTCTGCAAGGGCGCGAATTATATTCCAATGGACAACTTCCCCTCACGTTTGACAGCGGAAAGCTATGACAGTCTTGCCGCTGAGGCTGAGAAAGCGAACATGAATATGCTCAGAGTCTGGGGTGGAGGAATCTATGAAAACGATGCTTTCTACTCTTCGTGTGACCGTAGAGGCATTCTTGTGTGGCAGGATATGATGTTCGCCTGTGGAATGTTTCCATCCGATGATCATTTTCTTGAATCCGTGAGCTGCGAGGTCCGGGACAATGTGCAGCGTCTGCGCAATCATCCTTCAATAGCCTTGTGGTGCGGAAACAATGAGAACGAGATTTCTTACTATGAATGGGGGTGGAACAAGACTCTTTCGAAAGAGTATCAGGCCGCTTATGAGAAAAATCTTCATCATCTTTTCCGGGAGTTCATTCCACAGTGCATTCTTAATGTTGACGATAGCAGGTATTACCATCCAGGATCTCCTGTGACAGGCTATAACGGAATAGGCTACAATATGGGCGATGCCCATTTCTGGTCTGTATGGAAGGGAGGCATGGTTGAGGAATATCTTAAGCCTAGAAACATCGCCCGCTTTATGAGCGAATATGGATTCCAGTCATATCCGTGTCTGGAAACGCTTAATGAGTATATTCCTGAATATGACCGTTATGTTGGTTCCCCTACGATGCTGTCGCACCAAAGGGCTCACGATGACGTGACAAGGGATCCTAATTTCGGAGACAGCATGATGATGAAGTACATGGATGCCTACTTCAAACAGCCGGATTCCTTCGAACAATTCGTTTACTTAAGTCAATTTCAACAGGCAGAGGCAGTTAAGGTTGCTATTGAGGCTCATAGACGTGCAAAACCTTATTGTATGGGGACACTGTTTTGGCAGATCAATGACTGTTGGCCTGTGGCATCATGGTCCAGCATTGACTACCGGGGAAGGAGGAAGGCTCTTCATTATTATTCCGCAAAGGCCTTTTCCGAAGTCTTGGTCTCGCCTTATCGTAAGGATTCCGGAGAGGTTATGGTCAAGGTGGTGTCCGACAGGCTCTCCGCATTCGATGCTGTGCTGGAGATGAGGATCATCAGCTTTGATGGAAAGGCGATATATTCAGAAGACCGCGAAGTGAGCGTTCCATCAGACTGCTGCATTGATGCCGCGTCAATCTCTGAACCTATTGGACCGGATGCCATTCTTTATGTGCGCCTTGTGGAAAAAGGCAAAGTTATTTCGGACAATTGTTGGTTCTCCGACTATCCCGATGCTTACAACTATTCTGAAGCACGCCCTTCCATCACGGTTGTTGCCTCTCAATCAGGGACAATGACTTTGCGCATTGAATCGGATTCTGTGATCCGTGGCTTACACATCAGTTCGGATCGCTGCGAGCTGAAACCAAGCGATGACTATCTGACAATCGTGCCTGGCTATCCACGAGAGGTAGAGATGGCTTCGGTGTCCTTGGATGATTTGAAATTTACTTCTCTTAATCAAATTCTGTAATATGAGGAAAATCTTTATTTCATTGTCTTTAGTCTTGATGGCATTTTTGAGTCGCGCTCAGACCGTCGAGTCGTGGATAACGACTGCGGACGGTAAGATGCTTCTTGAGAAAGACCGGCCAACGGAGTTCCAAGCCAAGCCGGAAGGACGAAGGGCTCCTATAGTGGTGGACTCAAGGCAGACCTATCAGAGTATGGAAGGCTTTGGCTTCGCCCTTACCGGTGGCAGTGCCGAGCTTCTTATGAAGATGACACCGGAGGCGAGAAAAAACATCCTGAACGAGCTTTTTTCCAGAGATTCCTTGGGAATAAGTTACATCCGTCTGACAGTGGGCGCTTCCGACATGAACGGGGCCGTCTTTTCCTACGATGACATGCCGGAGGGCAAGACTGACTTTACCCTCAAGCATTTTTCGCTTGCGAATGACCTGAACGATGTCGTTCCGGTCATGAAAGAGATTCTGGAGATAAACCCTGACATCAGGATAATGGCCTCGCCTTGGTCCGCTCCGGCCTGGATGAAGGAGGAATATGATGTCCGCGGACCGAAACTCAGCAGGGACTGCTACGATGTGTATTCCCGCTACTTTGTCAGATATATTCAGGAAATGGCGAAGCACGGAATCCGCATTGACGCCCTTACCATTCAGAATGAGCCTCTGAACAACCGCAACACACCGAGTATGCCATGGGATCCACAGGACCAGACAGAGTTCATCCGCGATTATCTGGGTCCGCAGTTCGCTTCCAATGGAGTCAAGACAAAGATAATCCTGTTTGATCACAACTGTGACCGTCCAGACTATCCGTTGACCATTCTGTCTGATCCTGAAGCCGCGGGGTATGCCTCAGGAGTGGCATTCCATCACTACATGGGAGATGTCTCAGCAATGTCGCAGGTGCATTCGGCCCGTCCAGACAAGGACATTTATTTCACGGAGCAGATGATAGTGGACAGAAGCGGCTCTGTCTCAAGGAACATCGCCCCGAATGTCAAACGCATGCTGATTGATGTCCCACGCAACTGGAGCCGCAACGTAATCCTGTGGAACCTTGCCGCTGATCCTGAAGCCGGCCCTCATACCGGTAATGGCGGCTGTCCGTTCTGCCACGGAGCGATCACGATCGATGGTGACAAGGTCTCCAGAAACATCGCCTATTACACCATAGCCCACGCTTCGGCCTTCGTGCCGTCCGGCTCGCTAAGAATCGCATCCACCGCACCCGAAGATCCTGCCATGATGTTGTCTGAGGACGAGCAGCATCCGGGTGTCATCCGTGTGAATCACTACGACCGTTCCAACGTGCTTCCTAATGTTGCCTACAGCACCCCGGACGGAAGGCTTGTGCTGATTGTGTCCAACACCACATCAGCAGCGGTAACCTTTAATATTCAATACAATGGCAGGTACGCTCCTTTCACGCTGGAGAGTGGTGCTGTCGGAACTTATATTTGGAAATGATATGAAGAGATTGGTAATCATTGCGTTGGCCTCATTGTTGCTGGCCGTGTCGCTCAGCGCGCAGAATAATTTCTCCACCAAAGGCTGGTGGGAGCCAGCGGGAAAGACCTATCCTTTGGTGGAGAACGGCTCCATCACGTTCCGTCTCAAAGCTCCGGAGGCAAAGAAGGTGACTCTCCTCTTTGATGAGTGGAACATCCTGAAACAGAACATGAAACGTGGGCAGGACGGAATATGGGAGACCACCGTCACAGGTGTGAAACCAGGGGTCTATGAATATAAATTCGTCGTGGATGGCAATGTGGTTCTGGACATGAAGAACCCGTCCGTGAAATTCGGCACTGAACTCTACGCGAACACGGTTGAGGTGACAGGCTCCGAGCCTCGTGTTGATCAGCGTGTTTTGACAGGCAGTCAGGTGGATATCATCAGTTACATGTCCTCTTCTTTGAACAAATACCGCCGGATATGGGTCTATGTCCCGAAGGCATATTATCTGAATAAGCACAAGAAATTCCCTGTCCTGTACCTTCGCCACGGTGGAGGGGATGACGAGAGTAGTTGGGTCAGGAGCGCCAATGCCGACGCCATAATGGACAACCTCATCGCTGCCGGTAAGGTGGCACCGATGATAGTCGTGATGACGAACGGTCTCACTGATGGTTCCTGGGCCGGAGGCAGCTCACCTGAAGGGATGCGTGCGCTTGAGACGGAACTTCTTTCGGATGTCATTCCTCTTGTCGAGTCTCGCTTCCGTGTGAAGAAGGACCGTCAGCATAGGGCCATCGCTGGGCTGTCCATGGGAGGAGGCCAGTCTTTCGTGATCGGTCTGAGAAACCTGGACAAGTTCTCTGCCATCGGGGAATTTTCCTCAGGCCTTCTGAGCGAGCCGTTCGACTACGCCAAGTACGGCATCGACCCGGATCCTGTAAGAATCAATGATGCTTTGAACCTGCTGTGGATCTCTTGCGGAACTTTAGACACCCGTTGGAAAGGTCATCAGGCTTTTGACGCAGACCTTACCGAGCGCGGCATCAACCACACGTTCGACAGTTCTGCCTATGGGCACCAATGGCAGTTCTGGAGAGAGCAGTTGGCTCTATTTGTACAACAGATTTTTAGACAATAGAATAGAAATGAATATGAAGACAATCAAAATTACGCTTTTTATGGCGTTCTTTCTCGCTGCTTGTGGCGATCTGACGGAGATTCCGGACGTTGAACCATCAAAGAACACTGAACCCGCCAAGGAAGAAGAGTTCAAATTCTCAGGCGATGTCACATTCTCGGCCACAATCGAGGATCTCGCTGATGGCACTTCGCAGACGTGGACTTCGGGTGATGAGATTCTTATCAACGATGGCACCAAGAGCGAGGTCTCGAAAAACACTTCTGAAGGCCAGATCGGCAGGTACTCGATGAATGTCACCGACGGCTCCACCGGATTTGTGGCCTATTATCCTTATTCTGAGAGTGTCAGAATCGATGGAACGACAGTGACATCCTCCATACCTTCAGCACAGACCATCAGTGAAAGCCTTGCCCCTCGCGTGGCGAAGTCCTCATCCTCGGTTCTGTACTTCAACAATCTCACAGGACGTCTTGGCTTTGTGGTGGAAATGGACGGAGTGAAAAAGGTTACACTTGAGACATCCGCACCCGTGGTAGGAGACATCAATATTGAATTTTCCGGAGACACTCCTGTCGTGACCGCAACTTCAACCGAAGTTTCCCTTAGCGGAGATTTTCAGAAAGGTGGAACTTATTACTTCACCCTGGCGGCTGGACAAATCGGAGACTGTTCGCTGACCTTGTCCGATGGCAAGACTGTCATATCACATTTTTCCACCGAGAATTTGGATCTTGGCGCAGGGGCTACACTGTCGTTGGGTCAGATTGTCGAAGACGTGCCGACCTACAAGGTGTCGAATGTCTGGGTCTATGGCGGAACCGGCCCTGAATATGGCGGTGGCAAATTGTATGATCTTCTTGAGAAGGAGGAGTTCTTTAACAACGAGGATGGTAGAGGTATCTCGGCCATTAAAGACAATTATTTAGAACTGCGTCACAACGGAGAGTTTGTCAATTGGGCCGGTGAGGACGGCAGAAACTGGTGGATGGTATATTCTGGAGCACACAACCCGACCAACGGCAAGGACATAGACCTTAAGGATTTTTATGAGTTGATTCCGCGTCATAAGGCTGCATATTCAGTGGACGCCTCAGGCTTGATCACCTTTACCAGCTCTGATGGAAAGGTTACCACAGGGCAGATTGTGCCCGCTGGCAAATGTGTCCTCTCTGAATATGGTCATGAGGTTTATGTGAAGAATACGGCCATAAAGTTCACAATCAGTGGTGGTCACGATGACTGGAACAACATGTACAATGAATATAATGCCATCGCCTGCCGTCCAAGGATCGTTCTCATCGAACTCACCCCGATGGAGACGACATTCCACACACCGGAGGCATCTTGCACCGTGGACGATGATTTTGAATATGTCGCCCCTCTGGAACCTGATCAGAAGTTTGATTTCGATTCATTCCCAGGCTCGTGGAATGTACGTGGCGGCAACAGTTCACCGTACGGCATCTGGGTTCTTGGAGGGACAGGTGATGATCCAGCGTTCATCAGTCCTATTGACAAGAGTTGGAATTGGGATGACTCAATCTGGAATGAATCTGACAATGGATTGGTGATCAATGTCAATGAAAGGACCAGTACCACAATCAAAGGCACGACAAACTACTGGTGTGGTGCAGACGGTGCGTTCTGGAACTATAAGTGGAATGGCACGGAGGATCTTTCTAAGTTCTACGGCCTGCTCCCTCATGGTGAATATGAATTTACACTTGACCTCGACACATTCTTGATTACATTCAGCAATGGAGTCAAGGCTAAATTCCTCGCTCCAGGCACTCATACTTTCATTCACGGCAAGACCCTCGACATCCCTGATGGTATGTTCGGCTTCGATTTCGAGATTGGCACAGATGATATGGAGACTCCATCATCGTCCCGTTGGACCGACATCGACAGGTTTGTCAACGGCCCTCGCGACTATGTGATGATTTTTGAAAAAGAATAATATTTATGTAAATTGCAGTCATCTTCCATTCTGTGAACGCAGAAAGGGAAGATGACTCTTTTTTTTTGTTCATGGAATATGATACAGGAAACACATCATGACTATCAGCTGCTGATAACTTCAGTCCACAAGGAAGTGACCCCGTTGACAGAGGAAAACTGTCTGTATGTGATAGCAAGAAGGAAGGAGTGCTTTGACTTCCCCGTCCATACTCATGATGTCTTTGAGCTGAATTACGTGGAGGGTGCTTCCGGTGCTTTTCGTGTGGTTGGTGACTCGATGCGTGAGATCACTGACTATGAACTTGTCCTCATCTCCGACACGAGCCTGCCGCATGGCTGGCTAAATGGCAACATGAAGCCTGGCAGTATGGTCAACGAGATCACGATTCAGTTCGCAGGGGAGACTCTGGGCGGCTCTCTACTGAACAAGATCCAGTTCAGAAGCGTCAAGCGGATGCTGGAGCAGGGACGGAACGGACTTTCGTTTTCCGTCTCCACAATCCTGAAGGTGCGCTCCTTGCTTCATTCCCTTGCGAACGAGACCAAAGGCTTCTACATGATGACAACGTTCATGAATCTGCTGTATGAGCTTTCCCTTGATCCAGAGATGGAAGTCCTTTCCGGCAAGTCCGTTGAGAGGGTCGAACAGAAAGGCACGTCCAAGAGAATCACACAAGTCTGCGACTACATTGAGCGTAACTACGCCCGGACGATTACCCTGAAGGATGTCTCTGAGATTGCCTGCATGTCGGAATCCGCCTTTTCACGTTTCTTCAAGGCAGGTACCGGGAAGAACATTTCCAATTATATCATAGACCTGCGCATCTCCAAGGCTTGCCGTGAGCTGATTGACACGAACAAGACCATATCGGAAATCTGTTTCTCTACCGGTTTCAAAAATATCTCCAACTTCAACCGGCAGTTTAAGAAATATAAAGGACGTTCTCCGAAAGACTTCCGTGAACTATACCGCAAGAAACACGTGCTAGTCTGATGTTTTTCTTGAATGCAGACTTGACTTCTTACCGGATGTTACGATGGACGGGGAAGAGGGCGATGATGTAGCCGATGAGGGCGACTCCGGTGATGGTGGCTAGGACGTCCTGCCATTGGAGAATGACGGGGTAGGCGTTAACTAGGAAACTGCCGGGCATCTTGATGAAGCCGAAGTGCTGCTGGGCTAGGGAGAAGCCTATGCCGATGACAAGGCCGGCAGCAAGGCCGAGAAGGGAGATTAACCAACCTTCAAGGGTGAACGTTCGTCGGAGCATCTTGTCTGTGGCACCGAGACTGCGGAAAGTCTCGATGTCATCTTTCTTCTCGATGATGAGCATCGTGATGCTGCCGAAGATGTTCAGGGCGATGATGATTATCACGAATATCAGAATGATGTAGATGGCAGCTTTCTCGTAGCGCATCATCTTGTAGAGAGACGGGTTCTGGCGGAAACGGTCTGAAACCTTGAAGTCAGGACCTAACTCTTTCTGAATATTCTTGATTGTGGCTCTGAGATCCTTTGATGTCGCTCCCTCAACCAGCCTAATCTCGACTCCTGAGACTTCATCCTCGTAGCCAAGCAATCGCCTCATCTGCTCAATAGGAAGAATCATTAAGTCATTGTCAATCTGTTGGTTGACTGAGAATATTCCTGCCGGGCGCATCCGCACAGATTCGATTGATGCCGCAGGGTTAGCTAGCGAAAAGTTTCTGTCTCTTATCGGAAAAAACAATTCGGCTGACGCAAGGAATGCTGGATTCATGCCCATCTTGTAGGCCAAACCGGCTCCGACCACCATCTGCGGCAACTGCCCTTTGTGCAGGGAGAACATTCCATTGGTGATGTGCTCGGCTAAAGTGGAGTTTGCCTCGAAAGTGCTGTCAACACCTTTGGCTTTGGCTATCCCTTGATGTCCGTCATAGTCCACGAACACATTCTCTTGAAGTATGAGATCATATTCCCCGACAAGAGGATTCCTCTTGACCCGCTCGAAGGCCTCACCTTCAGGGATGAATACCTTGCCTTTGGCGGGCGTTATGAGAATGTCCGGCTCGACATTGCTGAGAGTGGATTTAACCAGTTCGTCAAATCCGTTATAGATTGAAAGGATGATGATCAGGGCGGCTGTCCCTATAGCCATGCCGACGGCACTGATCGCGGAGATGATGTTGATCACATTGTGTGACTTCTTCGCGAACAAGTACCGTCGTGCTATGAAAAGGGGCAGGTGCATAACCTTCCTCTGCTATTCGGGCTTGTAGGAATCCTTCAAGGCAGTAGTCTTATTGAATATGACCTTGTCGGCTGTGCTGTCCGGATCCTTGTAATAGTAGCCGGTGCGCTCGAACTGCACGGCGATGCCGGATTTGTCATCCAGAAGAGCCGGCTCGGCGTAGCCTGCCGCGATTGTCAGGGATTCGGGGTTGAGGAAATCCTTGTAGTCCTTATCCTCCGGGATGTTGTTCATGTCCTCCTTGACGAAGAGACGGTCGTAGTTGCGGATCTCGATCTCTTTGGCATATTCAGTTGAAACCCAGTGGATGGTGCCTTTGACAGATCTCCACTCGCCGCCTCCAGGCTTTGTGGTCGGGTCGTAGGAGCATTTCAGCTCGACAACATTGCCGTAAGCGTCCTTGATGACCTCCTCGCACTTGATGATGTAGGTGTACTTGAGGCGCACCTCTCCGTCCGGCTTGAGGCGGAAGAACTTCTTCGGGGCGTCCTCCATGAAGTCGTCACGCTCGATGTAGAACTCTCCGGTGAACGGAACCTTGCGGGTCGCTCCCTCTGGCTCTGCCGGATTGAGAGGACAGTCAAACCACTCGACCTTGCCAGGCTCCCAATTTGTAAGTGTAACCTTCAACGGTTTCTGTACGACCATGTACCTATTGGCCCTTGCGTTGAGGTCCTGACGCACGCACCATTCCAGAAGCTGAATGTCCATCATCTGGTCGCGCTTTGAGACTCCGATCTTCTCGCAGAACATCTTAAGTGCCTCAGCCGTGTAGCCGCGACGCCTTACTCCGCAGAGTGTTGGCATACGAGGATCGTCCCAACCTGAGACAAGACCTTTCTGGACGAGTTCAAGGAGCTTCCTCTTGCTCATCAGGGTATATGTCAGGTTCAGTCTTGCGAACTCGTACTGATGGCTCGGCCAGATTTCAAGGGTCTTGATGAACCAATCGTAAAGAGGTCTGTGGACATCGAACTCAAGGGTGCAGATCGAATGAGTGATGTGCTCTATGGAGTCGCACTGGCCGTGGGTGAAGTCGTACATCGGGTAGATGCACCATTTGTCGCCCGTGCGGTGGTGCGAAGCGTGCTTGATCCTGTAAAGAATAGGGTCACGGAACATCATATTCGGGGAGGCCATATCGATCTTCGCGCGGAGAACCTTCTC